>CAIUZX010000408.1 GCA_903903715.1 uncultured Caulobacterales bacterium | reverse complement strand
GTTTTCTCGCACTCAACTCCGCAGAGAATTGAGGCCCCCCTCCCTACCCTGGCGCGGCGCTTGGCGCGTCGGGATGATCTCGCCGAGCGTTCTCATCGTCCAAACCCTCCATCCTCGATCGCTGTCTTCCTTGAGTGGTGCCCGTGTGCCATCGATCGCAGGTTCGACCAGGTCAGCGCCAGGTGCGGCGCGCGTTCTCGCGACACGATGTGGTCGACGTCGGTCGCCTGGACCCGTAGTCCCTGCGCTCGGCAGTCCTCGCACTCGCACCAGGGACACCTCGCCAGCTTACGTGCGCGCAGCGCCTTCCACGCGTCGCTGTTGAAGAACGGGTTCTTCTCGGCGTGTCGCGCCCGCTCGTGCGCCACCGCCTGCGGGCAGGCCTCCCCTCGACGATGGGTGCCCCTGCACCTGGGGCACGCGCGCGCCGGCGCCCAGGGGCTCATGAGACGCTGCCCTTCCGGTGTGCACACGCCGTGCAGCGCTGGTCGTGCTCGGCGGCGAGTCTGGCGATCAGCGCGGCGACGCGAGCGTCCCCTTCAGCCTGCGCCGCGGCGACCTCAGTGAGCCGCTTCGTGCGTTCTCTGCACGCGGGGCAGGGTCTCGACGGCGTCCACCACCCGCCATGTTCTCGACAGGCCACGAGATGCTCGCCACGAAAGGGGCCATCGCGTGGGCCGGTCCAGCCGTCACCTGGCATTCGCCATCTCCATCAGCGGCGCGGTATCATTGAGCATGCGCAAACGACGATTCATTACCTGCATTGCAGGCGCCGCGATCACGGTCGCCCCGTTGCTCCCTGGGTACCGCCAGCAGGATGCCAACGAGGTTCACGATCATGTGCCTGACCGGGCCCCGGTGCCGCAGCGCGTCACGGCGATCTTCGTGAATACGTCGACCTCAGCCACTGGGCTGATTCACTCCCTCCCACCGATGCGCTTCGGTCACGACCGATAGCGTGCCGCTCTGGCATCTCCCGCACGCGCAGGTCTTCGGGCCACTCGGCGGGGTCGCCGCCTTTCGGGTGCTTGACGCGTCCGATCCGAGGCCCCAGCGCGTTCGACCACCAGCCTGTCGGTCGTGCCCCGAGCTGCTTCGTGAAACAGGGCACGCCGGCCGCTCGGCATTGCCGAATGATCGACCGGATCCACGCGACGTCGCACGGCCGCGCCGTCGGGCCGCTCTCGCCGCCGACGACGACCCAATCGGGCAGGACGAGCGTCTCAGTGTCGAGGTACTCGTACATCGTCTGGAAGTCCACCGGCTCAAGCAACGGCTCCAGGCTGAGGAATCGGATGGCCGCTGGCGTCACCCGCAAATGGTGCCACCGTGTGTCGAGCGTGGCCTGGCCCTCCGCTGAGACGCCGAGCCAGACGTTCGGCAGGGGGAGCGGCGCGAGGTCCTGTGGGTCCCACCGGGAGACGAACACCCGCATCCGCTCGGGCCGCTTCGTCAACACCTGGAACGTGTGCTCTGGGCATTGCGCCATCACCGCGAACACGCGGTCGATGAACGCGTCCGGCACGTCCGGGTGGAACAGGTCGCTCATCGAATTGACAAACACCCGACGCGGATTGCGCCAGTGGAGCGGCGCGTCGAGCCGTTCCTCGTGACAGCGCACGTCCTCGAACGCGCGGCCCTTCCACGGTCCCATTTGCCGGTGGGCGAACGTCTCGGCGTAGCAGTGCTGGCAGCCGGCGCTGACCTTGGTGCAACCCGTCACGGGGTTCCAGGTTTCGTCCGTCCACTCGATCGATGTGGGGCTCATACAGCCACCGCCGCCTTCTCGCCGGCGATCGCCATCTGCACCCGGTGCCCGCCAGAGCCGTTACACCGGCCGCCGTGCAGCCGCTGGCACTCGTTGAACCAGTCGTCGTCAGCGGTGGAGGTCGGGCCGATCTTGCGCGCGAGCGCCGAGGCGTCCTGGTCGCTGACAACGGTCGTGCCGACCCACTCGCGGAAGCGCGCCCGCCAGAACCGGAAGTCGTCGTCCCCGATGGCGCGGTCCTCCCAGGCTGCCGCCACAGTCGGATACCACGTGTGTAGCGCCCGATCGGCTGCGTCCTCGTCCCCGCCCAGCTTCTGGCGGAATTCAACGTGCAGCGTACCCGGCACGGACGGCCGTCCCGGCCAGGCCACGTCGACGCGCGGCCGCAGCCCCAGGGGTGTCACACACCCGTGGGGACGTACGTGGGACGTACGTGGGATGGGATCGCGGGAGCGCGCGCGAGGGCTCCGTGTTTCCTCCGGCTGGATTCCGTCAGGAGTCGGAGCGGAATCCGGCGGCGTTCCTGGTGGAGTCGCGCCGGAATCCGGGCGGCCTCCCCCGGCTTTCCGTGTGCGGTCGGCCTCCTTCTTCCGCTCGACTTCCGCCGCGGATAAGTTGTAGTCCAGGTAGTCGTGGATGCGATACCCGCCGTCGACGGTCTCCCAGAGCCCCGCCTCGGCCAGCGCCTCCGCGACCACCAGGGGCTTCGGGTCGTCATGGAAGCGCGCCACGCTCTCGCGGGAGAGGATGCCGTCGGTGAGATAGCGGCTGGCATGGGCCTGGCCTTGGTGCCAGATCACCAACACGCGACCCAGCCCCCAGCGGCCAAGCCGTTCGGCCGCCCGCGTCACCTTCGGATGCCCAAGGAACCCGTCATCAACCCTCGTCCAGGCCACCGCTCGCCCCCTTCGCCTTGGTGTGCTGTTGCTGATCCGTGCTTATGCGTTTTCCGCGAGCGGACTCCGGCGGACCTCGCCCGAGCTCGGCAGCCCATCGCGCCCGGGTCGCCAGGCGCGGGCGAAGTCCAGCTCGGGATCGCCGCTGTTCTGCCGCACCGCTCGCAGCCCTGCGGCGGTGAGCGCGTACTTCTTCTCGGCGCCGCGCCGGATCGTCCCGGCGCGTTCGAATCGCGTCCTCAGTGCCGGTCTCTGCCGGCTGTCACGCCTGGTCACGGTCGCCGCCTGGTGACGGCATCAGGAGGTCGGCGTTCGCCCCTCGGGGTTGTCCGTTGCCCCCTACTCGACCGGGTTGAAGTCGACGTAGAACTTCCGCCCGAGCGTGAACTGCTCGAGCGCCGCCGGGTTGTTGATCTGCATCTCGATCCGCCCGTGTGGCGTGGCGTCGAAATACCGCTGGTCCTCTGGCACGCTCGAGTCATACTCCGGTTGCAGCACGACCCGTTCGGTCTTTGGGCTCCAGTGGAACCTCGCCCGCTCGATCACTGTGAACTTGCCTCTGACTGCCATTCGAAACTCCCTTCGTCTGCTCCCTGCGCCAGGCCGGGCAGGTTCACCCTGCCGCTCGCCTTGAAGGAGGTCAATGCTCGGTGCCGGCCTGTTCTCAGGCCGCGGCCTGGCGCCCGATCTCAACTCTTGGCTACGCCGCCCAGCAGCACGTCGAGCTGGGTCTGCGTCTTCACGAACTCGACGACCGACTTGAACGCGTCGCGGAGGTAATCGTCCGGGCGCAGGAGGTCGAACCAGATCGCCAGCTTGCCGTCCTGCATTCGGTAGCGCAGCCGCGCGTCGACGCGGTAGGGCTCCACGCCCTCGACGGGGGCGATGCCGAGCACGAACGAGCCGGGGATGGTGATCGTGCCCTTCTGCCCCGTGCCCTGGATGTCCTCGACGTAGCCGAATTGGTGCTCGCCGTTGTCGAGGCGAATCGCCGACGTGAATGCTGCGGCCTTCTTCACCTCGAGGTTCTTCGCCATCTCAAGGAGCGTGGCCCCGTCCGGCGCGGCGATGTCGACCAGGTTGTCCTCGAGGAACGAGGCGAACGTGACCTGGTCCATCCGCTTGCCGTTGGCGCTGATCCACTTCTTCCACGCCTCGGTCAGCCGCAGACCGAGCGTGGCGATGTGACTGCCCCACCGCGGGCCCGTCGAGGCGGCGTGGTAATCGAGATAGGCACACAGGGAGAGCCCCGCCTGGTCGGCGAAGATGCGGGACCAGGCATCCTTAAAGTCGAGCACGTAGCGGCAGAAGCTCGCCGCCTCGTAGAACCCGATCGTCGTGCGGATGCGGGACGGCGCGGGCAGGTAGCCCTCGAGGCTGTGCAGGGCCGCGCCCTCCGGCACGACGGCGTACTGTCCGGGCTGGGTGACCTGTCGCGGCGTGGCCGCGTGTAGGCCCGCGGCGAAGGTGGTCGCCGGTGTGTCAGGGCTGAGAGTCTCGTTATCCATTTGCGGCCTGGTCCTTTCCGCCCGGGTGGTCGAGTACGCGCAGGCCGATGAGTTCTGGCTGGCGCGGGTCGTTCCGCTGCAGTTCGTTGTTGGTGGTGGCGTAGAACACGGTGGTGGCGCGCTCCAGGACAGGCGCCGCGACTTTGATCGCGTCCTGCACCATGAGGGTGTTCGTGTCGCCCTTGCTCGCGGGCTTGACGACGAGCGTGTACGTCAACTTGCCGGGTCGGCCGGTCTCCCGGACCGAGGCGACCAACGCCGCCAGCTGGTCACTCAGTTCCTCGAGACTGACGCCTCGCCGGATCTCCCGGAGCGTGTCGAGAAAAGTGCCTGCCATGTGTCTCCTTTCTGGTTTACCGTTTCTTGCCGACCTTCTTCGCCGGCGCCGCCGCGGCCGGCTTCGCCGCCGCCTTGAGAATCGCGGGCACGTCGATCCCGTAGGGCTTCGCGGTCTTCGGGAACTCGCGCGGGCCCCAGTACTCGCTGCGGATGATGCCGAGGAGGCGGGCGAGCGCCTGGTGGCGCACGACGTCGTCGGCCGTCTTCGCCGGGCCCAGGAGCTTCACGACCGCCGGCGCCACGCCGGTGAGCAGCGGGGCGAGGGCCATCGGCTTGGCCTTCTTCACCGCCGCGACGGTCGCCGCCTCCAACGCGGGAATGGCGGCGACCCACGCCTCTCGGGCGCGCTCCTCGCGCGCTTGCACCGCCTTCCACTTCTGGTTCTCACGATCGTCGCGCGCGGTCCTGCCCGCTTGGCCGTCCGTCGTCGCCTGGGCGGCGTGGTCCTTGGCCTTCCGCTCCTCGGCCCAGTGGACGTCGCAGTCCTTGTGGAGGCAGACCGGGAAGGCTTCGCCGTAGCACGGGCCCACCACCACGACGCCCAGCACGCTGCGGTCGCATCGGGGGCTGCGCGCGTCGCGGCCGTCGGCGCGCTTCCACGAGGCGGCGCAATAGGTGCGCTCCCCTTCGTCGGACTTGGCCTCGGGCTTCACGAAGTGGTCGTAGGTGATCGACACGACCTTCTTCCCACGGCCTGGCGCCAGGGCGGCCTCGGTGACGCGCTCGGAGACGGGGCCGAAGTCGAGCGGCGCCGCGGCCGCCGCGACGTGCGGGTTAAAGCGGACGTGCGTGGCGATCCACGCCTCGAGCTCGCGCACCGAGACGGCCTTCAGGCCCGCCCAGCGATCGATCGCTGCGCCGAAGGCATCCACGTCCTCGCCGTCGTCGCCCTCGAAGCCCAGGGACGCCTCATGCGTGAAGAGGCCGCCGTCGTTAGGGTCGATCGCGCGCGCCTGCTGATCGCCGGTCAGGCGTGCGAGGAGGGTCGCGTGCGGCAGCGTGAGGCGGTTCGCGTGGAGCAGCTGCTGGGCGTCGGGGATCAGGTCGAGCAGCTTCAGCCGGTCCCAGACATAGCCCTTCGGCTTGGCCAAGCGACTGGCCAGGCTAACCACCTGGTCGAGGTCGCGACGGGGGCCCACGCAGGCGCCGAAGGCCCGCGCTTCGTCCATTGGGTGCACATCGGCCCGCTGGAGATTGGCCACCAGCGCCGTCTCGAGGCTGTCGGCCGGCGCCTGTTCGTGGATGGCGATCGGCACCTCGGCGAGGCCGGCCTGCGCGGCGGCGCGGTAGCGCCTGGCGCCGTCGATGATGACGAAGTGCCCGTTGTCCTCGGCCGGACGGACGAGAAGGGGCACCAGGATCCCTTGCTCGCGGATCGAGTCGGCGAGCTCCTCGAGGGCGCGCGGATCGAAGGACGTCCGCGGATTGTCGGGCGACTCCTGGAGCTGATCGACCCGCGCCTGTCCGACGCTGCTCAGCATCACACCTCCTGGACTTCGATGCCGTACTGGGCCCGGAAATGATTCTTCTTCCACGCGTACAGCGGCGTGCGCGCGCCCTTCGCGTCCTCCACGATGCAGCCGCCGGTCTCCGCGTCGGTGTAGGTGAAGTCGGCGACGTAGTGCCCGATCACCTGGTCCTTGACCGCGAGCGGAAACCGGAACTGCAGCCGCAGATCGGTGAGAGCGCCCGCTCGCTCGAGCAGGCGGAGCTGTGCGTATCGGTCCGCCTCCCGCTTCGACGGGAAGAGATGCCCGTCCACCGCGGTGGGCGTCGCGTGGTACTTGTGCCGCTTCGGTGAGTCGGGCGGATTCGGCAGCGCCGGCACCCCGCCCCGCCCCCGGAAGTGCTCCCAGCCTGGCCACGCCATCACACGCTCCCTTGTGGCGGGTGCTCGCCGAGCTCGACTAGGCGCAGGACCTGCCGCAGGCTGGGCACATCGACGCTGACGAAGAGATCGTCGCCGTGGCGCCCGATCTCGAGGCCGTAGACCAGCGGGGCGATCTCGACGCGCGGCCGGACGTAGCCCTGGGCCGGGCGGCGCATCTTCACGACGCCGTGGGTGTGGCCGGCGGCTTCGCACTGCCCGATCAGCCGGCGGAGCTCGAGGGCGGTCATCAGAAGAGTCTCCCGCCGACAGTCGTCATCGCGCGCCGGATCGTCTCGAGCGCCGCGGCCCGGCGCGCCAACTCGCCGACGCGGGACTGCAGGTCGGCAATCGCGCAGTCGAGGTCGGCCGGGCCCTCCGCCACGAAGTACCCGTCTTCTGACGACCCGACGGCGAACCCAAACGCCGGCGCCGCCGCCATGATGTGCCGCATCCGGCGGTCGTTGCCGTCGAAGGCGCCCGCGGCGACCAGGCGGCGCGGCACGGCCCGGCGCGCGCCGAGAGCGCCGAGCCGCAGCAGCTCGCGGTGCAGGAGCTCGCAGTCCTCGCGCGACACGGCCGTCATCGTCCGGGGTGGCATTAATCCTTCTCGATCCTCAGCTCGTCGATGTGAAGGTGCTGGGCCTGCAGGCGACGAATGAAGGTGTCTCGGTCGTGGGCGCCGGCGTCACCATCGAGGACCGATGGGCGGTTGGCCGCTGCCCGATCTCCCACCCCGCCGTCTCGTGGCCGCAACGGAGACACGCCAGACCCATGTGACCGGGCGCGAAGGTCCTCAGATACTCGTGTCCGGAGATCGCCCCGCACCGCCAGTGGGCGATCGTCGAGCGTCCACGGACCAGGGCGCGGCCGACGCACACGAGCCAGCGAGGCAGTGACGGCGTGCTCGGCGAGGTAGAAGGCACACGTGCCGACGATGAAGCCGAGGAGGAGGCCGAGGCCAAACGCCGAATTGGGGTCTGCGCCGAGGAGGAAGTCCTGCATGGCATCACCTATCTCCGGGAGAGGACGCCCTCTCCGCCGTCCGGGCCGCCAGTCTGGCGGCTGAAGGTCGTCATCGCGTCACCTCGACCGGGTCGTTCGCGCGCAGGCCGACCAACAGCGGGGGCGGCGTGGGGATCGCCCCCTCGGTCGGTCGCCAGAGGTGCAAGACATTCGGATGCTGATTGACGTACTCGGAGCGTTTCGGGTGGAACTGGACGACGGCGTCTTCGTCGTCCCAGAAGAGCGCCTTCGCCTGGCACATCTCGGCCCACGTCGGGGTCGCCGAACGCCGGCCCCGGAGCGCGCGGACGCTCACGTGTTCCCAGCCCGCGCCGTCGCTCGCGATGATGGAAAGCAGCCGACCCGGCAGGTCGGACGCAAGGAGGAAGTAGCCGTTGTGCCCGTAGGTGAAGTCGGTGGCAAGGCGGCCTGTCATGACGCGGTGGCGCTCCGGAACGTGGAAACTCATCGGGGTCCTTCCCGCTTCCCTTCGCCAACCCACTACCGTTGCCCCCACCCGATCGCGCGCCTACACTCGGTTCAGGCCGCCGCTCCCTGATCGCCCCGCAGCATGTAGCGGCGCGGGGAGTAACCGAGAGCGTTCGCGAGCTTCTTCGCCGTCCGCGCCGTCTGGTGATCGCCGCGGAAGAATCGGGTGACGGTCATGTCGGCAACGCCGGCCTCTCGAGCGAGGTCGGTGCTCAACCAGCCTCTGACCGCCATGTCTTCTCGGAAGGCCAGGAGGTTGTATCGGACGCCTGTTCGCATTGTGAAGAGGAAGATACCCCCGCATGAGTCGCATTGTCAACAACTATTTTTCCCTGTTGTTTGCAATGGGCAACGTGGCCGTTCTAAGATGCGCAGCGATGGCGGAGCGGCCCGTTTGGGGAAAACCTGGGGGACCGGGGTCCCGGCGTGACCGCCCGCCTACGCCGCGTCGCCGATCCGCCGACGAGCGGTTCGTCTGTACTCTCGTCCTACAACTTGATCCGCAGTGCTCCCGTTGCCGTTTTGTAGAAGTCGCCAGCCTGCAACGATGAGGCCGCAGCCTCGTCGGCATACGTCGGCAGTCCCACTACGGCGAGCTTGGTGCCTGGCGCGATCGTCCCAATCCCGAGCCGTCCGAGGCCCGTCAGGCGCATCTTTTCCGTGACGGAGGTTTGGGTTGAACCGGTGTTCGTGTTGAAGACGAGCGCGCAGGCATACGCGCCATCGCCGCTGTAATACTTCGCCCCCACTTCGCCCATGCGCCACGTCTGTGTCGCAGCATCACCAAACGCATTGATGAACACGAGCCGCACGCCGCTGTCGTAGGCGGCGGCCCCCCCCGCCAGCGCCAGCGCGTCGTTCAATCCGGCCAACAAACCGCCCAGCACCTGCAGCTTGATCGTCGGATCGCTGGTGCCGATACCCACATCGCCCGCCTCCGTGATCCGGAATCGCTCAATGGGATTCCCGGCGGCGTCGTCCTGCACGACGGCAAAGTCGATCCCGTCGTTCGCCGCGCGGCGGATGGCCCGCAACAGCACGTTCTGGTCGTCGGCTCGTAACGTGACCGACGCGGTGGTGCCCGCCGTCGCATCGGGGTTATGAATCAGGACCGCGCCGTGATCGGCACCCGCCGCCGTTTCGACCACGTGGAGCGGAACGGTCGGCACCGCCACCCCCACCCCCACCCGCTCGGTGGTGGAGAACAGACCTGCGCCTAAGCCCGTTGCCGTGTTGTAGCCGCCCACCCGCATCACGCGCTTGTCCGCGCCGGACCCGATGATGTCCCCCGTATCGAAGTAGTCACCGATCGAGATGACGGACGCCTGGGGACCATCCACGATCAGATCGGACGCGCCATAACTGTTGCCGATGGAGATGAACTGGCGATTGTTCGCGATCCACACGTCCTCGTCAACCTTGCACCCCTCCATCGTGATCGGGGATTCGAAATTCGCACCCACCGCTAAGGCCCGGAGATGCGTCCACCCCGTGTACGGCCCTTCACCCTGGCACGACCGAATATGCAACGGCTGGGTCAGACCGACCGCAATGAACGCCCCCGTCGTCGGGTTGTCCATCAGCGATCCGCAGCAGAACCCGTCGATGGTCAGATAACCCGCCCGCTGCAGGTCAATGCCCACGTCGTATACAAAGGCCACGCCCTGTGCGATCGCGGAGAAGTCGAACGCATTTTCCGACAACGACTGGATGCCGACGCGGCACTGGTAGAACCGGAAATCTCTGACGGTGAGATGATCGGTCTGGTAGTCCGTCGCGCCGCTGACGGCGCCGACCTTCATCCCGACGCCGCAGTTGAACACCCGGAACCGGGTCCACGACAGATGGGTCGAGGCGGGCGTGTTGGTCGAGTAGAGGTAGAACCCCGTGACGTGGTGGGCGTAGTCCACACCGTCCAGATCCACCCCGTCCCACGAGACGTACCAGCACCCGCAGGCCGACACCATCGTGCCGCCCGCCGCCCCGCCCCAGACGAGCGAGGCGCCCTGCGTGGCCGACGGATGGGTGGTCAGTGCGGCATACCCTCCACCTTCTTGCCCCTTGATGGCGAGCGCCGACTTGAGCGTGACCGTGCTGGTGATCAGGTACACGCCGGGCGGAAAGTAGACCGTCCCCAACGAGGCATCAATCGCCGCCTGGATCGCGGCCGTGTCGTCCGTCACGCCGTCTCCTGTCGCACCGTAGTCGCGCACGTCGACCCAGCCCTTGTGCCGCCACGACGGAGCCACGCCCGCCCCGTTCGAGACCAGCTCGTGCGTCTTCGCCGCCGGGCTCAGCCAGGTCAGGTGATCCGCCCCCGCCGGATCGTAGGTGGGCATCGACCCGGTCGCCGGCGTCACGGCGGCGGCACGATCCCGCCGCCGCCGGCGAGCCCGGTGGCCGGCCAGAGCGCGAACGTCCCCTGGAAGAGGGCCGCGGTCTCGCCCCCGTGGGTCCGCTCGATCGCGTAGACCCAGGTCGTCACCTCGGCGCCCGTGTGCCCGTCGTCGAGGTCGCCGGCCGCGAAGACGAGCGTGGCCAGGCCGGCCGCGGCGTTGGTGATCGTGACCGTGCCGGCGAGCCGCTGCGTGCCGCCGTAGCGGTCGTAGACGCGACACGTCAGTGTGTCGCCGGTCAGGTCGACCGCGGCGTTGGCCGCGTCCTTCACGGCGAGTTCGAAGCGGGCGCCGCGCCGGCGGGTCACCTGGATGGCTAGATCGATGGGGAGCGCGGATAGCGTCTGGCTCATGGGTTCCTCTCCAAAGTCGACCCGTGACCCGGGCCGGTGAGGGTCGGACGAAGCGCCCGCACCTCGAGCGTCGCATGCGCCTGGCCGGACGTCCGGAGCGTGTTCGCGCCTGGCCACACCGACGTGAGTTGACTCTTGTTTTCAACGGTGACGCGGAACCGGCTGAACCGCGCCTGAACCCACCGGACCCAGTCCTTCGGCAGCCAGGCGGTGACCAAGTCGCCGGCGCTCGCGACCGTCCCGGCGAACATCCGCGCGATCCCGTGCGTGAGGGCCCCGGCGGCCGCGAGCACGCCCGTCAGCGCCTTCGTGACCCGACGGGTCAGGACCCCGGCGGAGGGCAGGGACCCCGCTAGGGTGCGCAGGATCGCGCGGGAAGTGCTGAGAGCGCCTGCGGGCGTCGCCCCACCCACCAGACCGCGAGCGGTGCGCTTCGCCAGGACTCCGGCCGGCGCAAGGGCGCCGCTGACGGCCGTGCCGATGCGCCGAGTCAGCGTGCCGGCGCTGCTGACCCCACCCGCGAGGCTCTGGAGTTTCGTCTTGATCTGCGCGAGCGTCCCCGTGGGCGTGCTGCCGCCGGCGAGGCCTTTGGCGCTCCGCTTGCTGAGCGCGCCGGCCGGCGTCGCGCCCGCGGAGAGCGGCTTCCCGATTCGACGAGCCAGCGCACCCGCCGGTGTCGCGCCGCCAGCCAGCGCCTGCAGCTTCGTCTTGACCTGCCCGAGCGCCGCGGCGGGTGTCATCCCGGCAATAATGGCCTTCCACGAGCGCTTCGCGACCGCGCCTGCTGGCGTGAGGCCAGCCGCGACAGGACGGTTCACGTAGCGCGTGAGCGTCGCGGACGGCGTGAGGCCGGCGGTGTGCGCTTTCCCGCCCATCTTCAGCGTGCCGAGGCTCGCGCTGGTGCGGAAGTAGGATTCACTCGCGACGTGGGCGCTGCTCGGTTCCGGCGTACTCAGCCACCATCCCGCGTCCAGCACCGACGGGAAGGCGTGATGGTACTGCGACCAGCGGGCGTTGATCGAACAGTCGTAGGCCCCAGAATCGGCCAGGGTCTCGGCGCCCCACGCGACCGACCCGCCGGTCCCTTCGACGTAGTAGATGTTCACGGGCGAGCCGTTCCCGTGATAGTAGAGGCGCACCTGGCCCAGCCGCCCCGGGCCGAGCGTGACGTTGTGGCACGTTTGAATGCCAGCCGGGTGGTTCGCGGTCCAGGAGCCCCCGTGGTCGTCCGAGTAGAAGTACCGTTGCGTCTGCCAGCCGCCGGACTTCGACGTGCTGCACCCCAGGTGGTAGCGCCCGTCGGCGGTCACCATCAGCGAGACGCACTGGTCGATGCCGTCCTCGATGCTGGCGACGACCGAGACGCTGCTGTTCCAGCTCCCGCCGCTCTCCTTCGTGCGGACGTAGACCGTCCCGGTTCCCGACTCGGCGAACTGGCCCTTGAGCCAGGAGGCGATCAATCGGCCGTGGTCGTCGAAGGCGAGGCCCGGATGCCACGCTTTGTAGTCGCCCGAGTAGGACACATCCGCGTCCACCTGCACGGCAGCGGACCAGGAGCCGCTCGCGTTGGTCGTGTAGTAGAGACGTCGGGCGGCGATGTTCCCATTGCCGACCGTCGTCAGGAACGTGATGTGGACGTAGCCGCTGGCGTCGATCGCCAGGGCCACACCTTCATCGCCCTGGCCGATGTCGTCGTAGTCGAGATTCGAGAGAATCGTGGTCACCGAGCCCCACGTGTCGGTGCTCGTGTTGAACGGCGCGTAGCGCAGGTAGCGTGTGCGTGTCGTGATGTCGTGCGCCAACCACGCGACGTGGATCGTATCGCTGGCGTCCACCCCGCACGCGCACGTGGACGCGCCCTGGGGTTCGTTCCCGCTATCCTTGCGGGCGAAGCTGGCCGGGGGAACGGCGGTACTGTTCGCTTTGTAGACGCGCACCGGGTTGGTGAGCGTCGGGTCGGTTTCGTAGCTCGCCATCCACGGCGCGACGACGTACACGTAGCCCGCCGAGGTGCGGACCACCTGTCGCATCGACCCGTCGAGGAAGCACTCGCCGACCTGGACCGACATCAGAGGTCACCCCGAAAGAGGCGCCCGACCCGCTTTACCAGCGCGCCCGCCATCGACGTGATCGACCCGGCCAGGTTGACGGCGGCGGCTTTCGCCGTGGCCACGCTGCCGGCCGGCGTCAGCCCGCCCGCGCCGGACCACGTCTGCCCGCCGCCGGTCTTCTGCCCACTGAGGGTGGCGCCGGGCGTCATGGCCGCCGCGAGCGCCTTCTTCGCCAGCGCGACCAGCGTGCCGACGAGACCCGATCCGCCGC
This sequence comes from uncultured Caulobacterales bacterium, assembly GCA_903903715.1. Lineage (GTDB taxonomy): Bacteria > Pseudomonadota > Alphaproteobacteria > Caulobacterales > Caulobacteraceae > CAIMFV01. The sequence continues at coordinate 22,579 of CAIUZX010000408.1, read as the reverse complement.
CGGCCCACGTCACCCCGGTCGGCCCGCTGCCCTGGGTGGGGTTGCCGGCCTTCGTGAAGTCTCCCGTACCGGAATAGTCGTGGCCGTCGATGCCCGTGACGCAGAGCACGCAGCCGCTCTTCTGCGGGAGGAGGTAGTTGATCTCGGCAGAGACTTCGCCACTGGTCAGCGCGGCCTGCCACGCCTTCACGCACGCAATTTCGCAGGTGTCGGTGGGCGTCCAGGTGTCCGCTGGGGAGGCCACGTCGAGCGACGCCCCGATCATCATCTTGGTCGGCGTGAACCGCGATGACTCGGTGCCGGAACTGGAACCGGACAGCGCCGCGAGCGTCCCATCCACGTAGAGCTGCACCGAGTAGGTCGTGCCGCTCTTCGTCACCACGAACGCGACATGGTGCCAGGCCATCGGCCGCGATTCCGTCTCGACGTGATAGCCCTCATACCCGGCGCTGCCCGCGATCCAGACTTCCCACTGCATCGTGGTGGACGACGAACCATACCGGGCGGCGAACTCGTCCCCGTCCGAGGCGTTGACCAGGCCGAAAATCGGGTGCCACGTCGTGTCGGAGTCCAGCGCCCCGATCTTGATCCATGCCATCACCGTGTAGCTGGCCGACGAGGGCGATAGCAGGTTCGTCGTCCGGTAGAGCCACTCGGTCGTCGCATCGAGGATAATCCCCTCGGGCGTGCCCGCCGCCGAGAACCCGCCCGCGAGCAGCTTCGCGGCCCGTTTGCTGAGCGCCCCGGCCGGCGTCATCCCACCCGCCACGGCCCGATAGGTGCCTGGGCGCTGCGCCACGAGGGTGGCCGTCGGCGTGATCCCAGCCACGGCCGAGAGCGACGCGGGGCGAATGGCCACGATGCCGCAGGCGTTCGCGGCGCCCGTGGACATCGTGCCGGTCTGATTACCCGTCGCGCCGGCCGTGGCCTGGACGCCGTTACAGATCGCGAGATCGAGATACGTCGAGTACGCCGACTCCTGTTCGTTGCCGAGCGTCGGGCCATTTGCGAGCGCCTCGGCCGACCACGTGTAGTTCGCGGTGAGCGCCCCGAATCCGGCCACCAGCGCGCAGCCGTTCGTGGTGGGGGTGATCCCGCCGGTGCCTGTCGTGCCCGACGCGTTGTAGCGCACGACCGGCACCACGTCCATCCCGTAGCCGTTGCCGCCGATATCGGCCGGCTCCACGCCGGTCCAGCGTTCGATCCGCGCCAGGGTGCGCGTCGTTCCGGCGAAGGACCACGGCCCGGCCGACATCGAGTTTCTGCCGTAGAGCCCGACGAACGCCTCGATGCGCCCCGACGCCCCGGCCGCCGAGGCGACGCGCGTCCACCCGGTCGGGGCGGTCGTCGTGCCGCTGGTCGCGCGATCGACCTTGAAGCAGAGCAGGAAACTGCCGGTGACACAGCCGGACGGCTCCGCGACCGAGGCGGAGCTCGTGCCAGACGCGACGGAGGTAGCGGCGTATTGCGGCATCGTGGTCTCGGGTTATCCGTCGGTCACGGCGGGGCCTGGCGCCTCGCCGGCTTCCTGGGGCCCGCGGCGGTTCAACGCTTTCATCCGCTGGCGCCACTTGGGCTGCCAGCTGCGATCGGCCTTCAGGGCTGGCACGCGCAGCCGTTCCTGCGTCTCGATCCCAAGCGAGGCTTGAGCTTTTTTGACGATCAAAAAGGGATGGACTTGGCGCAGAATCGCCTCCGCGGCCTCCGAGTTCGCTCGCCATAACCAAGTCGGTCTCCGTTGCAGGCTCCCGCCATCGTGGTCCACGATACTGCCGACGCCGGTGGTGTGCTCAACCCACTCCAGAAGCCCCCGCGAGGTGTTTACGATCGCCACGAACATCGCAACCACGTCGTCGCGACGCATGTGCAGGATGATACTGCCCTCCCCGTCGATGATCCCCGCGAGATAGGCGGCGTGCGGTTGCGTCATTGTCTTTGGAATGGCTCCACGCCTCCGTCGGGCTGCTTCTCCACAGTCGCGAGAACAGTACTTCACCTTCTTCCCGGGCCGGCCGCGCCCCCCAACGAGGAACGACGCGCCGCAGGCCAAGCAATGCCGCTCCTCGGGCGGCTTCGACGCATGCGGCTGACCGACGGCGGCCCTGCGGTAGCAGGCCGGGCTGCAGTATTGCGCCCGGTGGCGACGCGCCTCCCAGGGAACACGAGGGAACTCGTGGCCACAGAAACCGCACGTGACCACGAGCACCCGTGTCATGTTCGCGTCGCGGCAGGCGGTACCACAGAACCGCTGCATCCCACCGCGCTTGACGAATTCCTTGCCGCACTGTTCACACCGCACCATCATAGGTCGTTGCCTCCACCTATGATTGTAGCATGGTATGTTGACTAACCGCCGGCGGTGAGAGTCAAGGAGTACGTGGTTACGAAACTGTCCGACACTGCCAGCGGGACGCCCGTGAAAATGTGCCGGTCGAACATGACCGCGGCGCCGCTGACGAGCGACAGGAGCGCATGCTCGGTCACCGTGTCGCCCGCCGTCGCCTGCGTATGGGTCCCGACCGTCTTGAAGATGTTGGCCGTCCCGCCCTCCTCCAGCGTGCCAGCCGGCCGGTTGCTGGAGGTGTAGTGGCTCGCCGTGATCTCCGCCTGCAGCGCCGTGTGCGTCTGGTTCTCGGCGGTGGAACTCGTGCCGAGACCGTGGTACTTCATGATCTCCAGTTCCACGGTGTTCTGCCAGGCGTCGACGATGAAGGCCACGCCCGTGTCGGTGATCGTCCGGCGCGAGAGCACGCCGAAGTCCGTGACCAGGCCGCCGAATGCGGCGGCGAGCGTGTTCACGTCCATGTTGGCCCGCAGCAGCTCGTTCAGCTTGAACGCCTGCCACGGTGCGAGCTTGGTCCAGTCGATCTCGAACTTCTGCCCCGCCATGTGCGATTCGAGCTGGATGACGCCCTCGATGCGGCCCAGGATCTTCTGGGCGGCCATCATCGGGAGATCGCGCTTCCGCAGCCACGCTTGGCGCAGCCGCCAGAAGAAGTCGGGCTTCGCCGGCGACCGCAGTTCGCCCATGTCGCGAATACGCTGGGTGGCCAGGCCGCCGTCCGGCGTGACGCCGCCACCCGTCTGATGCTGGTGCATGATCGCTCCCTTCGTCTCGTTTCTGGAGGTTGATGGCGGCCTAGACCGCCGGTGTCGCCGGCGTGATGCCGACCTTGGCCTCGAGCGCGGCGATCGCGGCCTCGAGCGTGGCGCCCTTGCCGCGGAGCAGCGCCTCGCCCTTGTCGATGTCGACCTGCTTGCTGCCGTCCGGGCCGGTCCGGATCACGTACGGGCACTGCCCCTCGGCCCACTGCCCGCTGTCGATCTCTGCCTGCGTCGCGGCGCCGCTCTTCAGCAGCACCGCGGTCAGCCGATCGGATCTTGTGGGTGCCATCGTCCTCATCTCCCTTCGCGCCGTCAGGCGCACCAGCCGAATAGTCGATAGAGCCAGCGCCAGATCCAGATCACTTGATCGCAGGCTTTGCGGGTGTCGCGGGCCGTTTCAGAAAAGGGTCCGAGGGTGCGCTCCAGTCGGAGTACAGTCCGCTCGCGTCCAGCGCCCGCACCTTGTAGACGTAGCACCCGATGGGTCGCGCCACGAGGGCCGCCGTCATCGCCACGCCGGTCGTGGTGGACGGCTTCCCCAGGTTGTCAATCGTGACGGGCGACACGGGCGGTGTCGCCGTGAGGTCGCAGGTGTTGTCCGCCTTGATCGGCATCAGGAAGTACCCGCCGTCGTACCGCGAGGCAGTCAGATAGTCGGTGTGGTCGAACACCACCGTCGTCTGCGCGGACGCCGGGACGGCCCAGAACAGGGCTACGACACTCGCCGCAAGCAGGATCGTGAGTCGAGTCGTTCGCATCGTTTCTTCTCCGTGGGCTGGAGCGCGTCCGCCAGCCCTTCAATCCGTCGTTGTAACCGCGTCAGGCGGGTCCGCGCGGCGTGCCCCCGCTCCACGCTGCCCGTCACCGATTCGAGCCAGTCCGTGAGGTGGCTCAGTACGCCCCAGGCTGCGACGAGGTCGGTCATCGCGGGTCCACCGCCACCTCCCGGTTATTCATTCGCTCAGAACTCCCCACCGCCGCAGAACCCACCGATGTCGTAGGTGCCTACGGCGTAGGGTCCAGGCCGGCGTCCTTCTTGCGCCGGTCCAGCGCCTCGGCGTAAAAGTCGGTGATCGCAGCCGCTTCCTCGACCGTCATGCCGTTGGCCTGGCCAATGGCGATGATCTGCGCGATCGTGTAGGGCACGTCCTTCATCAGTTCCACAATGAGCGGCATCAACCACACAGGCATCGGTTCCTCCTAGTGGGCGAAGACGGGTGACAGCATCAGGGTCTCAGCCTGCGACTGCGGCAGGAGCAGCGCCAGCGCGGAGTTCACGAAGATCGCCACGCTGTCGATGATGGCCGCGATCTTGTCCCGCTGCGGACTCGGCGCAACCGTGCGGAGCACTTCGGCGCAGCCGTGCATCGCCGTCGCAATCTGGAGCACGTCGAGTGGCAGCACCGCACCCGGTTTGTAGCTGAGCACCGAGGCGTGGAACGTCAGGCCCGCCGCGAGCGCCGGGACCATGTTCCGCGAGAACTGCTTGTGCTGGTCGGCGGTGAGCGCCCCGGATGTATAGGCGGACTGCTCCGCGCCGTCGAGCAGCTTCAGCGCCCCGGCAATCCCCGCGTCGGCCTGCTGGAGTTTGGCCTGGAACGACGGCGCACAGCCCGCCAGCGGCAGCATCAGACAGAGCAGCACGACCGGGACGAGTTTCGTCACGGACGCGGCACTGTCCTTCGTCCCATCGTTCGCGCCGGGCAGCGGCGACGTGGCGAGCTTGCCCGAGATGACGCCGATGAGGAGCGCCGCGAACTTCATCCAGTCGTCATAGTGCCAGAGCATCGGATTCTCCGACGCGACCAGGTACGCGACGATGGACCCGGCGATACCGAGCCAGAGTACCCACGAATCTCTTGAAACCATGTGTTTACCTCCCACTGTCCAGAACGTCGTGATCGAGGTTGTAGAATTTGATGCGTCCGACTTGCCCCCTCCATACCCACATCAGACGTCCCCGTCGAGGACGATCGCCGCGTTCGCGGTCATCACGCTTTCCCGCAGCTTGCGGAGCGCTGCTTGCTGGTCCGCGCACTGCGGCGTCTCTTCGAGGATGACGTGGGCCAAGGTTTTGGCCGCTTCCCGAACGCGCTGAAGCGAGATCAGGTGCGTGGGCGAAGGGGCGTGATAGCTGAAGATCGTGTCCACGTTCTGTTTGCTCACGGGCATCTCACACCTTCCTTATTGAAGTCGGGTCGCTTCATAGCGGCCCCTCCGTCTCCACGTCGTGATCGAGGTTATAGAACCGAAGATGGCCGACTTGGCCAACAAACGTCTCAGGTGTCGCCCACGCGGGCGGCGCGATCGAGGTGTCGTGGTAGCTGTCCGCGTGCGGCGTCACGCTCTGGAGCCGCCCGGCGATGACCCCATCTGCGACCTCCAGACACGCCATCCAGCTCGGATCGGACTCGAATGGCCAGCGCACGAGATTCGGATCGCCCGGCGCGGTCAGGCTGCTGTATTGCCACTTCCGAAACAGCACTTCGAGGATTGTCCGCCCCCACCACGCCGGCCGCCGCACGCGGTTGATGACCGAACAGCCCACGGCCACCTGTGCCTCGTGAGGCTCGCCGCCGGCTTCACGCCAGACGCACAGCGCCAGGAGTACGAGCTGAGACGTGGCCATCAGCGGCATCAGGGTCATTTGAAGAAAAAATGAGCCAACAATTGCAGCATCCCCATCGTGCCCGCGATGCCCCAGACGAGTTTCTCCAGCGCCTTCAATTCTTTCGTCAGCACCGCATAGGCTCGGTCCATGTGGTCCATCAGGGCGCGATGCTCGACCCGGTAGACATCGGACGACACGAACTTTTCCTGCATCACGGTGAGGCGCTGCGCTGCATGGTTCAGTTCATCGAGCCGTCGTTGATATTCCCCCGCTTGGAGGACCAGCGCCCGGTCCTCCGCGGCGAGTTTCAGCTCGAACACCTCTCGCAGATGGTCAAGCCTCCGTTCATATTCACGAGTCGGCCACTCTTGCGGTGCATCCACGGTCGTCTCCTCGGTCGGGGGCCAGGCCAGCCGCCGACCTGGGGACTCGAAAACTACGCGTGCAGCGGCACAGTCAGTGCGCGCCGCCACTGTCCATCCATCGTCTTCAATCCGAACGGCGGTTCACCGGGGGCATCTTCCCGCCGGTACCGCATGATCCCGGTGGCGCCCTGGGCCTTCCAGTACCCGCACTCCTGCCGTTCCGCGTTGAACTGGTCCCCGTCGAACATCGTGCGCGTCGTCTTGATCAAGCCCCAGAGGAACTTCACGACGTACCTCGTCGGGTAGGACCATTCGCTGATGATGAACGGCCGCGTCCCGTTGACGGCTCGCATCGCCGCGGTCTCGGCGCTGCGCGAGGGCCAGCCGCTCTTGGGTTTGTTCGGGTCGTTCTCGGCGGCGTACCGATGCCAGCACGCGCCCACCTCGGGCGGCATTCCGTTGAAGACCTCGCGCATCCAGGCCACACCGTTCGTGTCGGTGTCGCTGACGACGCCGCCATAGACGGTCACCCCGCGCGCGAGCAGCGCGGGGAGCGCCGCGATCAACGCCCCCCGGTACTGCGCGGGCGTCATCCGGGGTTTGCCGCGCCAGCCGATGTTCATCTCGTTCATGAAGTCGCAGGAACACCCGAGCGGCACGTAGGGCGATTCCTGCGGCTCGATCACCCAATGGCACCGGAGACCGTGGCGGGCGTACTGGGCCGTCGTCTGGGCGTAGTAGTGCTCGAGCGCCTCGGAGGCCGCAGACGGCTGCATGGTGACCGGCGCGGACAGGGCCTGCGGGGCTTCCACCCGGCAGACCGTGTACCCGTTCCGCGCCAGCACCGCGAGGTCCGGCTCGGTCTTGTCGTCCAGCAGCCCGAACGTCTCGACGCCGTACGCCATGCGCGACGGTGAGGGCGGCACCACCGGCGGGGGAGGAACAGGCACCACGACGGCCGGGAGGACCATCACCGGCTGCGTCGGTACGACCACCGGCGGATTGGTCCGTACGCCGAGTATATGCATGCCCGGTGTCGTCAGGCTGAACGTGTGCGTCTCAAGGTCGGGATGGTCAACCACCCCGTCCACCAGCCAGCGCCACTCCGTGATGTTCGCGCGCGTCAACGTCGCCGTGACGGTCAACGGGGCCCGCCCCTCCACTGTGTCGAGGCGGAAGCTCGCCTGAGGCACGCCGGAAAAGTGGACGCGCGGATCGGCAGGCGAGTAGACCTCCACGACCCCGCCCACCTCGAGACTCCAGTAGCCTGGACTCGTACACCACGCGCGCCAGCCCGGTTGCGGCGTCGTGCAGGACTGAATCGCGTCATGCTCGCCCACGGGGCGGCCGATGATGCCCCACTGCGTCGGCGTGATCAGCGCCGCGCACCAGAGCCAGAGCACGCCGCCGTCCACCACGAGCTGCATCCCCGCGTCGTCCTCGCCCCACGGGGAACAGGTCACATCGACGGATCGCCCGTCGGGGTACGTGACCATCGTCAGTGGGCCGACGCGGGCCACCGTCACACCGACGAACGGCTCTTGCATACAGATGTTCATTTCGCCGCTCTCTGCAGCTGCCGCCAGGCCAGGGGTTAGGCCGCGGACCACTGCCGGAACAGATCCGCGGGCGAGAACCGCTTGTTCGACGCCTCGACGTCACGACGAATCGTCGCCGCGGGGCCGTTGTTGAATCCGGAGTACTGGACCTTCGTCACCTTAAAGGTGCCCGTGATCGGCGCCGGCTGCAGCCGCGCCGCGTAGTGCACCGTCACGCGGGTCGACGAGAGCGCCGACGGGTAGATGGCCAGGTCCTGGAGCCGCGCCGTCGCGTTCCCGACGCCCGCCTGCAGCTGCGCCGTCACGTTGAGGCTGCCGACCGCGCCCAGGGACACCGGCGTCACCGCGGCGCCGTCGACGTAGAGCCGCAGGAACCCGGCGGCCCGATCCACCACAGCCACCACGTGGTACCAGCGGTCGGGCGTGGTGAAGGCCCCGACGATCGTCGCGTGGGCCGCCCCGTCGCCGACGACGAACGTGATCCCACCGGTCTCGATGGCGAGGCCCCACCCGGCCGCGTTGCCGAGGTCCGACCCGTGCCAGAGGGCCCACTTCCCCGCCGCCCAGCTGCTCCCGCGCACCCGGGCCTCGACCGAGAAGGGGTTACTGCCCGGGTTCCAGTCCGCGTGGTGCGCGGCGTAGCCGTAATGGCCGCTGCCGACCGATTCCAGGGCCCGCGCGCCGTCCAGGAGCGCCCCGTCCGCGCCGAGCGTCGGGGAGCCGACGAGCGTCAGCGGGTGCGCGTGCCCGGACGCGTCAGCCGCCGTGGTCCCGACGAGCTCGCCGAGGCGCCAGTAGCCGGTCGGGCTGTCGGCGAGGACCAGGTCGGGATAGGCGGGCGTGTGCACGTCGACCGTCACGCTCGCGCCGGCGCGCGTCTTCGGGTCGAGCGACGAATAGGAGAGCCGGATCTCCGGGTCCTTCCGCACGGCGAGCTCGGCCTGGCCGCGCACGGCGGCCGCGGCGAGCGTCAGGCTGCCTTCCTGGATGACCGGCCCGACGCGGATCCCATCCCCGCCCGTGGCGGCCGCCAGAGCCTCCTGCGCGGGCACGTCGTCCACCTGCACGAGCGCCGTCAGGGACGACCCCTCGGCCAGCGCGGGCGCGCCCGTGACCCCCGTCAGGCACTCCCCAACCACGAGCGGCGTCCCTTCGGAGAGGGAGACCCGGGGGACGCCGGCCAGATCGCAGACGCCGCCGCTGCCCGTCCACCGGCTGTTCGGGCACTTGAAGGTGAGGTGGGCGGAGTCGGGGACCCCGAGGACCGGCCACGTGCCGTTGTAGGGCGCGTAGCTGTTTCCGCTGATCGTGATCCAGTCGCCCACGACGAATTTCCGGGCGCTCCACCCCAGCGTGACCGTCGCGACGCCCGCGGTCACCTGAATGTCGGTGATCGTCGGATTCCTGAAGAGTCCGCAGTAGCCCTGCTGCCCGAGGTTCGCCACCGAGACGGCGCAGTAGAAGGCGACCTGGTTCGGCGCGACGTATGTGGCGGTGAAGCTGTGATAGTTGTAGTTGTTGGAGGTCGTCCCGTAGATCCCCAGCACCGCGCTCGAGTAGCCGGCGCAGAAGACCGCGTCGTTCGTCGTCAACGTGAGGGTCGTCGGGTACCCGCTGCCGGGGACATAGGCGCCCTGCGTGATCGACTGGATCAGGAAATGCCCCGGCATGAGGACAGCGACGTCCCACGGCGAGATCCCCGTATAGCGAAACGCCCGGCCGTCCTGCGTGAAGAGCCAGCCCGACGCCGGCAGACCGACGGTATTGTTCACGCCGAGCCGCACGCCGCCAATCGGGTTGTAGGTGGCCCCGGCGTACTCGGTGTAGTGGTTGTCGTAGTTCTGCATCACGCCCGAGTACGCCAACTGGGCGGCGCCGGCCTGGACGATCCCGGCCGGCGAGGAGAAGCCCGAGGCGTCGGCGACCGGGATCGTCGTGTCCCCCGCAAACACCGGCGCGGCGGAGGCGAGCGAGCTCGCGGGCCCCTCGACGTAGACGCGCGTCTCGACCTGGGACCAGTCCTCCACCGGCCTGATGGTGCCCTCGCGGGTATTCGCGAGCGTCACTGTGTCCGGCTGCTCCACGCCGGCGTCCGTGGTGACGTAGGCATGCAGGTCGTTGTCCTCGTCCAGATAGACGACCGCGCCGATGGCCGCGGCGGTTCGCTGGATCGCCTCCCAGAGTGAGACGCCTGGGAATTGGATGTCGGCGATCGTGGCCAGGCCGGCTTCAATCGCGGTCGCTGTGAACTCCGCCGGCGCCCGCGTCATCAGGTCCGCGAAGATGGCACTCGCGGACTGGCCGACATACGACGCATAGACCGGCGCAGTGCGGTCGAGAAGGAAGAGCTTGGCCGTCACCGTACAGTCGTCGCACCAGGTCAGCCCGTGCTTCGCCCGTTCGACGTGCGTGATCTCGCCCGCAAACAGCCCGCGGCCGCCGTAACTGATGGCGACGGCCATCCCGCCGGCGGGGCGCCAGCCGGGGGTCGGGCGGAAGGACACCAGGACGGAGGCCGCGCCGCCGGAGCTGCCGGACCCGCGCACATCCTCGAGGCGGATGTCGTTCACGAGCTCGACGAGACCTGAGCGGTCGACGCCCGCGACGACGATGACGGGGAGGCTCACAGCCGTTTCCCTTGGGCCCGCAGGCGGGCCTCGAGGGCGGCGGCCACCTCATTCGCGAGCGCCGTCCGCGACTGCGGGGTGTCGAACGACGCGCCCTGGGCGTTGATCGTCACTTGGATGACCGTGTGGCCGCCCATCTTCCCGGCCGGGACCATGTACTCGCCACCGGGGCTGTCGCCGACGATCGCCAGGGTCGGGCGCGCGGCATAGCCGCCCGTCGCGAACTTCCGCACCGTCCCGTCCGGGAAGACGGTCGGCCCGAAAATGAGCGCGGCCAGCTCGGGGGGGAGGCCCTTCCCGTAGAGCGCCATGTCGAGGCTGGTGTTGTAGCGCATCAGGTCCATCGCGCTCATCCCGCTCGCCGGCGGCGCCCCGCCGTTCGCGTAGGCGCCGAGGAACCCGGACCCCGCCCACCCGCCGCCCGCCTGGCTGGCGCCCGCGTACTTCGCGATCGACGCGGTCGCCTGGTCGAGCCCGGACGACAGCCCCGCCGCGCTGGCGCTGCCCTTCATCAACCCCGCCTGGAAGTCGTCGAACGCCTGGTTCAGCTTCTGCTGGGCGTCCTGGTCGATCAGCTCGCGCGCGGTCTGGTACTCCTGGGGCGACATCAGGCCGCCCGCTTGTCGGCGCTGCTCGTCGAGGGCGCGGATCCGCTCCGTGCGTTCCTTCTCGATCGCGGCCGTCTTGATGTCGTAGGGGTCCGTGGGCAACCAGGCCCGGCCGGTTTCGTTCAGCCCCTGCGTTTTGTAGAGGTCCGGGAGGCTGATCTCGCCCGGCGGCGCAATCCCGTGGAACTTGTCGATCGCCGCGAGCATCCGGGTGTAGCTCTCCTCGACCTCTTTGCCTTTGGCCGCCCAGCCCGCGAGCCCGGCGGTCGCGGCCGATGTCAGGCCCTTGTGGAGGCCGTCGAGCGTGACGACCTTCTCGCAGAACTCGTCGTAGGCCTTCGCCGCCAAGCGCGCCTCCATCGCGAGGTCGGCCGTCCACGCGGCCGACTGGGTCATGACGGACTTCCAGATGTCGGCCTCCCCGAACTTGTCGGGGTGCGCCTTCTCCTGCGCCGCCGCGCCCGTCGCCATCATGTAGTCGCCGACGCCGCCGAGTAGGCCGCCGGGAAGCGCGGCCCCCAGGCCCCCCTTCAGGATCTCCCCGAGGTTCCACCGCACGCCCATCGTCTTGATCGACTCGGCGGCCGAGTCCGCGCCGGTCTTCATGTGCTCCATGAAGGCCTGGACGTCGGCGTCCGTGGCGAGCGCCTCGCCAATGGCCTTCTTCACCTCGCCCCACGAGTTCCCGAGCTGGGCGACGCGGCCCGCATAGGTGTCGACCTGGGCCGCCGCCTGGCCGCCGAACGCGGAGTTGAGCGCCTCCAGGATGGCCGTCGCGTTCTTGCCCTCGACGCCGAGGTCGCGGATCGCGGGGGAGAGCTTCGCGAGCGCCGTCGTGTTGCCGGCCATCGCCTTCGCGACGACCGTCGTCGCCTCGGCCAGGTCCATCCCCAGCCCCGCCGCGAGGTTGGTCGACGCGGTGAGCAGCCCCTCCATCTGGCTCGGGAGGACGTTGCCCACCTGGACCCCGATCGCCATTGCCCCTTTGATGACGTCGTCGTCGTAGACCGTGATCTGCCGGTACTTCTCCGCCAGGGCATCGAACGACGCGATCGTTCCGCCGGTCGCACTCCCTTGCGCGCGCATCGCGGCCGTCAGGCGCGCGGAGGCCTGTTCCGAGGCCGCGTATTCGGCGACCGAGTCCTTCAGGAAGGTCGTGACGCCGCTCACCGCGCCACGCAGGGCATCCAGGGTGAGCTGACCCGCGACCCAGCTTTCGGTCATCGTGGTGAACGACGTGGTGTGACTCTTGGCGGTCTCGTTCAATTTCGAGAGCTGGGCATTGACCTGGTCGCTGTTCTTCACCAGGTCGGCGATGTCCGCCCCGATCTTGTAGATGAGCGCGCCAATGACCACCGGTCATGCCTCCGATTCGTCACGCGGGTCCCAGATGAGCCGCTCCGCCAGTTGCGCGTCGGTCCCGCTCGCCACCAAGGCCTGCACCTGTGCGTCCCCCTCGAGGTAGGCGCGCCACTCGGCGAGCTCGGATCCATCCGGCATCGCCGCGAGGAGCTCGGCCACGGTCTTCCCGAGCCGCGCCGCGAGGAAGAACGCGAACCGACGCCACGGGGTCAGGCCAAGTCTTTTCCCAGGGCTTTGACGTCCGCCACGCTGTAGCCCGACGCCTGCTGGATCTTCTCCGCGATCGGTTCGAGCACGTCGGCCCGCACCGCGCCCAACGCCTCCGCGTCCTCATCCGTGAAGACGCGGACGCCGGATTCGGTGCACGCGCCGAGCGCCACGATCATCCCGCGGAAGTTCGGCGGGAGACCCTTGCGCCGGCGTTCGTGCTGATTCAGCTCGAGCGCGTCCCGCTGAATCCCGGACAGCGGCCGCACGAAGACGACGAGATCCAGCGCCGGCACCGCGACGGGCTCCGGCAACACGGTGGGGAGGGCCGCCAACAGGCCCTCCCGGCTCAATGCGTTCACGACTCCCCCTTAGGCGGTCGCCCAGGTGTACCCGCTCTGGTTGCAGTAGATGGTGCAGCCGACGGTCAGCCCGGACCCGACCGCCCCGCCCGGGTGCTGGTCGTAGGACAGCGTCCCGGTGAAGGTGAGCTGCGGGTTCGTCGGGCCGACCACCGCCTGCGATGCGCGGAAGACCACCGCGACGTTCGTCTGGCGATGCTGGGCGTAGAGCACCGTGTGCGGCTGGCCCGCGGCCATCGACGTGTGCTTGAACTTGGCCTTGATCTGGAAGGCCTCCATGCCGGGCTCGCTGGTGGACACGCCGCCGGTGTTGCCGACGGTGCATTCGACCATATTGACGTTCGGGGTCGGCGTGACCTCCATCGCGAAGGCGCTCAGGTCGGTGCCGGCGATGCTGATGAACGGCGCAGTCAGAACCATGTGCGTGATCTCCTATCGAATACCGGCCATCGTGACGAAGGTCGCGCTCCCGGCCGGGAGCGTCCACACCGCCCGCCAGTAGGTGTCCGTGATCGGCCCGGCGAGCGCGAGCCACTGGTAGGTCTTGCCCGTCGCGGCAGTGAACGACAGGCGGTCGGTCGGGGAGGTGAACCCGGCGTTGTCGTCGCTCTGGATCTTCACGGTCAGGGTGCCCCCCGCGGCCGCCAGGACGTGCAGGGCTCCATAGACGGCTTGGGTGGCCGCCACCGCGCCCAGCAGCTGGGCCGCCCCGTTGCCGCCCGCCACGATCGCCCCGGTCGCCAGGATCGCGCCGTAGACCCAGATGCCGCGCGAGGCGTCGGCCTTGAGCGTGGCGGCGTAGAACTCGCCGACGGTGCCGTTGGGCTGGCACTCGGCGACCGTCGCCTGGAAGCTCCCCGCCAGGTCCCCGACGGCGCCCCCGTTGGGGCACCAGGTCAGCGGGATGTCCGTCAGCTTCCAATAGGCCCGGATGATGTCGTGGCTCTTGTAGGTCGCGATCGACGTGCCGTCCGCGAGCATGAACAGCTTGCCGCCCAGCGAGAACGTCTCGTAGCCGCACTCGTCCTGGTCGACGCCTTGCGTGAGGAGCGTCGTCGTCTTCTTCATCGCGACGGAGGGCTTCGGCTCGAGCTGGTTGGCGTACCCGCTCAAGTCGTACGCCCCGAGGTAGAGCCGGCCGTTGATCAGAACCGACATATCACGCCTCCATGACGAACACGCGGAACCGCGCGACCAGGTGCTGGTATTGGACGTTCGCGTCGTCGAGTTCCGGGTCCGCCTGCACCGCCCCGTCGTAGAGCGTCGCGTCGTGCGCCCAGCCCACCAGGGCGATCGCCGTCTGTCGCAGCAGCGCGACCGCGCTGTCGAGGATGGCGTACGCCTCCGTCATCCCGGCGTAGGTCGAGTAGATGTGCAGCGACCCCTTGACGACTCGGCACTGCAGGCCCGCCGTGTCCTCGGGCTCCTCCTCGAAGTCGCGGAGGTACTCGAGCGGGAACGTCGGGTCCTGGGGCGCGTGGTCCCAGATCCCGCCCGGGACCAGCGCCCGGTGCGCGTGGTCGTTGGCCAGCGTCGCATACAGGCCCGTGGCCACGGCGGTGAGGGCAGTCGTGCCGACGCTCATCGGGGCCCCCCGCTGAGCACGCCACTGACGGCCGCGCCCACGCCCATCCGCGCGAGCGCCAGTTCGGACGCCGCGGCCGCGGCCCGCATCTTCACAAGGAAGAAGTCCTGCGACTGCTCGACCGTCGGCTGGAGCCAGGGCGTCGCGACGCCGGCGCCGGATCGCCCGCCCTTGCCGAACTCAGAGAAGTGGCCGTACTTCGTCGGCTGGATGATGAGGCTCCCGGCGCGGCGGACCCGCGCGCGCTCATCGCGCCGCAGGAGCATCTTGTAGCTGGTCTTCACGTACGTGCCCGCGCGCTTGCCCTTGAGGACCAGTCTCGATCGTTGCCGGGTGCGCGTCTGCGTGACGGCGGTGGTCCGCCCGGACGACCGCACGACCAGCAGCCCTGTGTGGATCCCGACCTGGGCCTCGCCCGTCGTTTTGTTCTGCGAGGCCGCGATGTGCTGGCGCAGCGCGCCGCCCGTGTAACCGCCGAGCGGCGTCTTCCGCTTCGGGGCCTTCCCTGCCGCGCGCGACGCGACCAGCTGCGCGGTTAGATACGCGGCGTCCCCGAAGGCGTCGAGCGCCAGGCGCGGGAGCGCCTTCATCTGCCGGGCCGCCTCGGTCAGGCCGTAGAGCTTCACGAACTGCTGCGGGGTGAGCGGGGCCATCAGTGTCCTGCCAGATCGACTTCCTGCCACCGTCCGCGCTCGATCTCGCGCGGCCGACACGTCACGTCGAAGACCTTGCCGTCGCTCAGGCGCCGCAGCCGCCAGGTCGGCAGCACGTCCGTGCGGTACCGCATGCGGGCCCGGTAGAGGTCCGCCGTTTCGACCATCCCGCCCCGGAGTTGCTCGCGCCCGCTGACGGCCTCGAGCTTGATCCACACGGTGTCCACGTCGATGGCCGTCTTCACCGTGCCGCCGGCGCCGTCGGCCGTCTCGATGTCGCACTCGAGCACGACCTCGGTGTCCAGGTCGGCGCTGCTATAGATACGGGGACTCATGCGATCCCCAGGGCCGGGCCGTAGCCCGGCGCGAGAGCGCCGAGACTGTCCCACGGCACCGGCGTCTGCAAGCCGTTGTTGTAGAAGTGGTCCGCCACCGCGCCGATTAACAGCCGCAGCGGATCGGGGACCTCAGCCGCCGCGAGTCCATAGCCGAGGACGTACCGGATCGTCACGGCCATCGGATGTTGGGCCTGCGTCACAGGCCAGATCCATCCGGGCGCCAGGAGAATCCGCCCCGGCACCGAGTAGGTGTCCAGGAGGTACGTCGCCGGATCGAGCACCTGGCTGGTCCCCGCAGCGTCGAGGTACGTCACGGTCGTCACCGACTGCACCGGTCCCCACCACAAGCGGATGCACTCCGACGACGGGAACCGGACGAGCGGCAGGTCCCAGGTCTGCGTAATCAGCCGCCGCCCGCTCCACACCTCCACCGCCGCCCACGCGGGCGCCAGCACCATCTGCAGCCGTTGGCGCTCCGCCGTAGTTGTCAAATGGGCGTAGAGCGCCACGTCATCAAGGGAGACGGGCGACTCGAGCGGTGGAGCGACGAGCTTTGGCCGTAGCATCGGGCTGGAGGCGGGGCGCCGGTCCGCGCACCGGTGCGCCCCGCCCTCCTGGCTCTAGGCCTGCACGTGGGCGTAGGCCTTGTTGATGAACGCGGCGATCATCGTGCCGGTGCCGTGCGTGCCGGTGAAGTCGGCCAGCAACTTCAGGTACCGCTTGCCGCCGACGTAGCTGAGCGTCGTGATCGTCGCGGCCGCGTGCGCCGCCACGAGCGAGTAGACGATGCCGCCGGTCCCGACCGCGGCGTCGCAGTTGCTGCCGAGGACGACGTCCTTGGCCGCGATGTCGCTATAGGACGAGTCGTCGTCCGAGTGGGTCAGCTTGAACTCGATCTTGTTCGACCCGTCGAAGGTGATGCCGCCGATCCCCACGTAGAGCATGAGCTGCGCGGCGTCGAAGGTGACGAGATCGATCGCGGCCGGCGTGGTGTCAGCGGCGATCACGAGTGGCGTGATCACCGTCACCGGCACGAGGTACGGGGCAGAACGCTTCATGGTCTCTCTCCCTTGGGGCCTGGCTCGCCCGGCGGATGAGCGCGGATCGGAATTGACCCGCGCCCACCGGCGGGCCCGTCAGGTCGCTACGCGAGCTTCAGGAACTTGATCGCGTTGAAGTCGACCACGTCGCCGCCCACGCGGTACGTGGTGTAGAACAACACGAACGGCTTCGCCGTGAAGGGGTCCCGGAGCGTGCGGATCCCCTGGCGGTCGACGATCTGGTAGCCCGCCTCGAAGTCGCCGAAGGCGACCGCGAGGGCGTTCGCCGCCTTCGCCGGCATATCCTCCGCCAGGGTCACCGGGTAGCCGAGCAACGTGGGCTGCGGCTTCTCGCTGGTCGTCGGCAGCCAGATGTACATGCTGTTCGCCTTCATCTTCCGGATCTCCGCCTGGATGGAGCGGCGGAAGGCGAAGCGGGCGCGCGGCAGGTACACCGGATTGAGCGCGGCAACCAGGTCGATCAGCTTGTCCATGCCGTTCGGGTCGGTGCCGAACGTGCCGGACGTGCCCGATGCGACGTGTTCGAGGGTGCCCCAGGCGCGGGTCGCATCGGCTGTGGCGGCCGTCGCGTAAGTGGCGAAGCCCTTCGGCTGGCCGGCACCGGTGCCATTGACGAAGTAGTACGCCTCCTTGCGGCCGCACTTGTCGGCGATCTTCTTCTGCAGCCACACCTCGACGTCGATGTTCGCGTCGTCGAGGAGCTGCTGGGTCGTGCCCGGCTGCACGGTGATCTCGTGGACCGGGATCCGCCATTTCTTGAAGCCGGGCGTGGCGGTCGTCTCCGAGCGCGTGCCCTTCTCGGCGACCAGCGCGAAGTCGAGCTCGTCCAGGTCGAGCAGCCCCTCGAGCGCGTCCGTGCCCACGGTCTGCGCCGAGGCGATCTGCCGGATGGGCGAGGTCTCGAAGATGCGCGTGATGATCCGCCCGGTGGTGTCCGGCGTCACGACGTAGCCACCCGCCGCGTCGGACCCGACGCTCATGGCCTTGGCCTGCAGCGCCGCCAGGCCGGCGTCCTGGCCCTTGCGGAGGTAGGTCTGGAACGCGGTCTTGTACTCCCGCTGCTCGGCCGTCAACCCGTCAGTCTTCTGGCCGGGTGCGCCGAGACGGTTCACCTTGGCCTCGAGTTCCTGGAAGTGCGTCGAGAGCGCCTCCTGACCGGAGTCGAGGGCCTTGTTCAGCTTCTCGATCTTGGCGTCGAGGAGCGGGTCCGCGACCCCGCGCGTCTCGAGCTGTTTGATCCGCTGATCGTTGGTCTGCTTGAACTCTTCGAACGCGCGGTTGAGCGCGTCGATCGCGGTCTTCACGTCCTGCGGTTCCATCGGTCATTCTCCTTAGCACGCGGCCGCAACGCGCTCGGTGAGCGCCTTGAGGCTCGCGACGATGTCCGCCGTGGCGCCGCGCTCGTCCACATCCCGCTTCAGCGCGCGATAGCCCTCGGCAACAATGGTTTTGGCCTCGTCCCGAGAGAACCCTGCGTCCCGCAGGAATCGCTCGAACTCTCGTTCGGTCAGTCCCCCGCCCGCCTTCACGGCGTCTACCACGGCCGCTTCGTTCGCCGGGAAGGTCACGATGCTCACCTCGACGAGCTCGACCTGCTTCAGCGTGCGCGGGGGCTCCGTGGGCTTGGTGCCGAGCACGAACTCCTTCGCGCGGTAGCCGATCGAGAGCCCGTCGAGCGAGCCGGCCTTCATGGCTTCGTAGACCTGCTGCCCGCGATCGGTGGCCATCGCGAGGAGGTGCCCTTTGGCGAACAGGCCCTTCTCGTCCTCGATCATTTCGTCCCAGACGCCCACCGGAACGAAGTCGTCGGCCCCGCCGAACCAGCCGCCGGCGTGCTGCAGGAGCATCGGGGGGAGCTTCTTCAGCGACTTCCACGCGCGGAGCGTCTGCTTGAACGCGCCCTTGAGGATCAGGTCGCCGTACGCGTCCACGTTGCCGAAGATCGCGCCGTAGCCTTCGAACTGGCCGGCCTCGGTCGCGGCATCGACGCCGTCGGTGAACTTCGCTTCGAATCGACAGATCCGTCGGTCACGCACTGGCGCCTCCCGCTTGCGCCGCCTCGGCGCGGAGTGCCTCCTCGGCAGGGTTGCTGCCGGAGGCGGTCATGTTGCTCGGCTGCAGGTACGCGTCCCCGCCTTCTCGGGGGTTTTCGTTCAGCATCCGACGCACGTCATTCGGCGACCACCAGCCCCAGTTGATGCCAGTCGCGAAGGCGGCCGACTGGGACCGGATATCGCCGCGCAGGAGCGCCGCGACGTTGTGCTCCGCGTAGTAGCGGTCCGCCCGGTTGATGAGGCACCGCTGAATCGCCTGTTCCCAGCGAATGAGCCAGGGGCGGATCGTGTACACGAGGAAACCGATCTGCTGCTGCTCGATGCCCGTGCCCCACGAGGTGGACCGATCGACGTCGCCGATCATGTGCGGAGGCACCAGGAACAAGCCCGCGATCTCCGCCCGCTGGAACTTCCGCGTCTCGAGAAACTGGCTATCCTCGGCGCTCAGCGTGAGGCGGTCGATCTTGGCGCCCTTACCGAGCACCGCCGTGCGCCGCGCGTTCTGCGTGTGCTGCTCGTCGAACCGCTCCCGAATCTCCTCGGCCTGCTCGGGCGTCAGGGCCTGGTCGGTCGTCAGCACGACGCCCGGCGTCGCGTCGTTCTGCCAGAACTTCCGCGCGTACCGCTGGGTGCCGAGCGCGACGCCGATCGACTCCCGCGCGTCCTGGATAACCCCACGGCCATGTGCCCCATCAAACGACAGGCCGGGGAGGTGGAACACCTCGTCCGCTGGCAGTTCCTGACGCACGCCCACGTCCGTGCGGACGAAGTAGCGGGGCGGGTCCTTCCACTGCTTCCGCTCGACCTCCATCCGGTCGGGGTGAATCGGGATCAGCTCGACGACGCGATCGACCAGCACCCGGCGTCCTGTGTCGTCCGGCACGAGCTCCTTCGTCCAGTTGATCCAGGCGAAGCCGGCGCCGCGAAGCAACACCCCCGCCTGCAGCTGCTCGCGGAAGGACATCGGCCCTTGCCACGGGTTCGGCTGCTGCAATCGCTGCTCGAGCGTGTTGGTGGGTGGGACGCGGCGCCGGCCGCCATCGTCGAGTCGCTCATACATGTGCAACGGGAACGACGCCACCGTCTGAGAGATCAACCGGACGCAGGTGGAGACCGCCGCGACGCGCATCGCCTGTTCGTCGGAGGCCCCGGCCATCACGTCGGTGTCGCTTTCCCGGATCCAGTCGCCGATCAGCGTGCCGAGGGGGCCACTCCAGACGCCGCCTTTCCGCTCGCCGAAGAGGCGACCGGCCAGGCTCGTCATCGGGCGCCCCGCGTGAGCCGGGCACTGGCGCCCAGGAGACACAGGCCGGCGACGACGCAGGCCGACGGAAGGGACCACTGCGCCACGCCGATCACGATCAGGGCGAAGCCGGAGAAAAGGAAGGCGTCGGCCACGTCAGAGGCACGGTGGCAGACGAGCCGGCGGGAGGCAAACAGTAGTTACCGAGGTGCGCGAGGTGCGCGAGGTGCGCGAGGTGCGCGACCGTCGAACGCCCGCTGTGCGCTGCGCGTCAGGATCAACAGCTTCCGCGTACAGCGCGGCGGCTCGTGCCGCTCGAGCAGTCCCTCGCGGACGTATTTCCGAATCTGCGTCGGTGAGTAGTGGCCGCCGAAGTACTCGACGAGCTCGTCGACGGACACCACGACGCACGGGTGGGTGGCCAGATTCGCGATTCGCATCATTGGTCCTCCGGGTCGCCCTGCGGCACGGGCTGGTGGTAACAATCGGTCAAGCCGCAGACGCTGCACTTCTGCCTCGAGCGGGCCGGCTCAGCCTGTCGCGGGCGCTCGACCGCGGGGCCCGGGCGGGGTGGCAGGAACACCTGGGGGGATGACTCGGCGGTCTGCAGGAGCATCGCCATGTAGGCCATCGCGAGCGCCACCACCCCATCGATCTTGTCCTTGGACGCGTCCTTGTCGAGCCGCAGCTCCTTGCGACGGCCCTGGCGCACGACCGCGTTGTCCGCCATCCAGGCCAATATAGGGTCGTTCCCCACGCAGAGCCGCCCGGACGCCACATCGGCCGACAGCCGATGGATCGCCTCATTGAGGGCGTATCCTTGCGGCTGATCGACCGTCGGCAGGCCGTAGTTGTCCTTGAGGTGCTGCCCGAGCTGGCCGACGAACGCCTTGTCATAGTGGAAGGCCCGCACACCCGACGCGCGGCAGTCGGCCACCAGGGCGTCCTCGATGCGGTCGTAATAGATGACGTTGCCGTCCGTCACCTCGAGGCGCCCCGCCCGCCGCCAGACGTCATAGGGGCGATCGCGGAACGTCTCGAGCGCCGCCTCGGGGAGCCAGTAGCGCATCCGAGCGACCACCCGGCCGTCAGGCAGCGCCCAGATCCGCGCGAAAGCCGAGAAGTCATCCGTCTGCCCGCTGTCGAACCCCGCGTAACAGGGGGCGCCGACGAGCTCGTGGTCCGGCACCGCCACGGCGCACGCGGCCCACGCGATCGGGTCGAAGTACCGCGAGATCGACTGCGTCCACACGCAGAAGTTGAGCCGGAGAATCAGGTTGGCGTCAGCGGGGATGCTCTTCGCCTGCGCCACCGCCCGCTCGATGTACTCCAGTGTCGGGAGTACCGGCAGGCCGGGGTTGGCTTTCGGCCAGCACGCGGCATCCGTCAACGGGTCGTCGTCTTTGTCGAGCGCGCAGACGTACGCGAACCAGGCATCGTCCCGATCAATCCCCTGCAAGACCTGACGCGAGTGCTCGTGGTGAGCCCAGCAGATCGACGTCCGGTCGAACCCGCTGTTCGTGATCTCGATGAACAGCGGCTGCCGGCGGCGCTTGGCCCCCTGGCGGATCTTCCCGACCACCTCGGAGGTGATGTGCTCGTGGACCTCGTCCATCAGCCCCATGTGCGGCCGCGGACCGTCCAGGCCGCGCTTCTCGGCCGAGATCGGTTCGAAGAGCCCGCGCGCGGGCGCGTAGACCAGGCTATTCGCGTTGATGTCCACGATCGGCGGCTTCAGGTTGGGGGAGGCCTCCACCATGCCTTGGGCATCCAGCCACAGGAACCGGGCCTGCTTCTGGGTGTTGGCGGCGCTCACGATATACGGCGCCAGCTCCCCATCCATCACCAGGCCGTAGAGGCCGATGCCCGCGGCCAGTGGGGTCTTGCCGGACCCCTTCCCGATCTCGAGGTAGGCGTCTCGGTACAGCCGGCAGCCGTCGCGCTTCTTCCAGCCGAACAGATTCCCCACGATGAACGCCTGGTAGGGCCGCAGCAGAAACGGCTGCTTACGCCCCTCGTCGTCGGCGGTGTCCGAAAGCACCAGAATCTGTTCAAAGAACGAAAAGACGGTATCGGCCGCGGCCTCGTCGAACCAGTAGCCCTCCGGGTGTCCCGCCTTCCGCCCCGCGAGTGTGCGCATCGTGAGGTGCCGTGCGCACGCCAGGCGCACGAGCGGGCCCGCCACAATGAGGCCGTCCCGCACGTCATACGCGTAGGTGTCCGTCCGGTGGGTGAACCTACGAGACGGCGATCGGCCGGCGAAGCGCCGCGGCTTTCTTTTGGAGATCCGAGAGCGTGGTCGACTTGTCGGCGTCATCCTTGGGAACCTTGGCCCGGGCCCGTGTGCCCGCGGGGATGCAGTTATCGTTCAGCCACTTCCGGTACGCGTCGCCCACCATGCGCTCCTCGGTGCGCGCCGCCCGCGCGTCGTCGAGTAGGTTGACGAGCAGCTCCATGTCAACCCTGGTCGTCCCGTCCTCGCCCGGGACCGAGGCGCGCTTCTTCAGGTTCCTCGGGGATGAGGCACTCCGCGCGCGCCGGCCCGCGAGAATCCACATCTCGTAGAAGCGGGCCCCGCCCTCGAGGCCGGGCCCATCCGACTTTGTGAGCCGGCCCTCGGCGTCCATCAGCTCGCCGAGCCGGCGGAACTGGCGCCTCGCGATCGCGCCCAGATCGGCGGGCATGTCTGGCCAGCCTGCCTCTGGCTGGGGATCGTTCGGGAGGGGACGGTGGCCGCCCCCTCCGGTGGCCTTTCGTTCTGCTGACGTCTTCGGTCGTCGTCCCGCCATACCCCGTTTCCTGAGCATTTCCATTTCGGGCGCGCGCGTAGTTGACAGAT
>CAIUZX010000407.1 GCA_903903715.1 uncultured Caulobacterales bacterium | reverse complement strand
CTCGCTGGCTAAGCAAGGACCATCCGATCCGTTGGGCTTACGACACCTATGACGATCGCCGGATGCGCTACGCGCGGATGCTGGAAGAACCCGATCTCCGCCATCTCCAGAAGTGGCGGATTCAAACGCGACGGCAAGCGGGCGCATTGATCGCACAGCTGGCGACCCGGCCTGAAATCAGCGCGGCATCATCCGAGTGACGATCGAGGTGATGAAATCATTCGGCGCCTTGCGGTACCCCGCCAAAGTCTTCGCGCCACCGGTTTCATCAAAGAAGTAGAGCCGGTCCTGGTCAGCCGCGTAAGCGGGCCAAGCTGGTCCGCCGGCGCAGGATGGTCGGCCAGTCTTGGCGAAACTGACCCAGCAGCTATGCACAAACTCAGCTTCCTTGCGATCTGCGGGTGTGGGTTGCGCGCCCAACGTCTTGGCGGCGTCCAAGGTGTCGAACACGTAGGCCAGTTCTGCGGCGTGATATGCCCCTGGGATCTTCCCGCGCAAGGTCTCGGGAATATACCCGTACCGATAAAGATAAACCGGCCTCCGGGCGCCCTCGACGCCTGCGATCCATCTCGCGGGCGCTCCAAACACCGTGTCGTTGAAGACCGCGCGATCCTGGGCCACGCCCGTCTCGCCAAGCTCAGCGTAGATCGACCGAAGCGCGTCGCCCTTGGCGCCCAGCATGGCCCAAAGCAACTTGGGAACACCTGGATAGCCAACGACACCCAGGGAGCCATCATCGGTGTTGGAGCCGATCATCATCGGAACACCGACTGTGCGTCCCGCAGCGTAAGCCGGCTCGATCGGCCCCTTGAACATTCGCCCGTCCGGGAACGGCCCCCAATTCACGCCTTCACCTGGGGCGATCATCGAAGCCGCCGGCAGCGCGCGCAGTTGTTCCGCCGTTGCGCCTTGAGGCGCACCGACGCGCGCCAGGAAAGCCTCGCCCTCACGCTCCTTGGCTGACAAGCTCGCAGGCAGCGCAAACGCTGGCCCGGATTCCACGATGGCTTTCTGGAAGAGGCCTTTCGCGCTGTCGGTTGTCATAAGATAGAGGATCGATCCCGCCCCCGCGGACTCTCCGAACACCGTCACCTGACCAGGGTCGCCGCCAAACTTCGCAATGTTGGCCTTGACCCACTTCAGCCCCGCAAGCTGGTCCATCAGGCCGTAGTCGCCCAAAGGCGCGTCCGCCGCAGCTTCATGGGTCAGGGCCGGGTGCGCAAAAAAGCCGAGCGAGCCCAGGCGATAGTTCAGGGTGACCAGAATGACGCCGTCACGCGCGAATGCAGAACCATCGTACAGCTTGGATGCGCCGGAACCGATCACATAGCCGCCACCATAGATCCAGACCATGACCGGCAATGGCTTGTCGATCTTCGCGGGGGCCCAGACATTGAGATAGAGGCAATCCTCCGACTGGTCCGCGACCAAACCGTATTTGGAGGCCGGTTGCAGGCAGCTATGCCCGTAATCACCGGCCTTGCGCACGCCGCTCCACGACGTGGGGGCTTCAGGGGGTTTCCAGCGAAGCCCCCCAACTGGAGGCGCGGCAAAGGGAAGTCCCTTGAACGAGACGATATCTCCCGACTGGACGCCTTCGGCAGTTCCTTGCTCCGTCTGCACAATCGGGGCGCCGACCGCTGTCGTCGCACAGGCGCCGAAAATGGCCAACGCCGCCAGCCACGGGTGGCGCCGCTTCTGCATTTCGTTTCGCAACATCATCGCGCCCATCCCCAAGCCCCGCTCGATCAGACAAGACTAGACCGGGACGCATTGAGCTTCAATGCGCTGGGCTGAAGTCGAAAGGCGACCTCAGAGGGGGACATCGGTGAGACTTGGATGATAACTTGCCGGCTAGATATCATCGCAGGGGGCTCAGCCATGATCCGCGTTGTTCGGGATAATCACGAAGCGACCCGTGTAAACGTCCATGTCCGGGAACATGCTTTCGTTTCGGATATGGGCCTCTCAGACGGTGGCGGCGATGAGGGCCCCGATCCTCATGATCTCTACGACTCAGCGCTCGGAGCCTGCAAAGCGCTGACGATGCTCTGGTACGCCAGACGCAAAGGCATCCCCATCGGCGATGTCGAAGTCTCGGTTGAACGGGACCGAAGCCGCGAGCGCGAGGGCCACTATCTCCTGACGACGACCCTGCAGATCGGCGGCGACCTGAGTGACGCACATAGAGCGGAATTGTTATCGGTCGCTGAAAAGTGCCCGGTTCACAAGCTCATGACCCAGGTCACCACGGAAATCATCACGCAGTTGGCCTGAGCCAGACCGGGCGCGCGTCAATCTGGCGGGTTATGCTTTACGACGAAATCCACCGCCGCCTTCAAGGTCGCGACGCGGCCAGCCTCGGTGGACAGCCAGTGATCGGACTTGTCGAGATAGAGATGTTCGACCGGCTTTCCAGCCGATCTGAGCGCACGCTCCATGATCTCGCTTTGAACAATCGGGACCACGGAGTCGTCCTTCCCGTGAATCAGAAGGATCGGGGCGTCTGCGCGCGCCGCGAGCCGAGATGGTGAAATTGACTCGATGGACGGCGCCCCTGGGGTGGTGACTCCCATGGCTCGCCGCCAGAACCTTGTCGCCTGGGACTGACTACCAGTGCGCTCGTCCTCCCAGTGCAGCATTTGTCCAAGATCAGACGGGCCGGATGACGACACGGCGCATCGGTAAAGGCCCTGCTGCACCGTCACCCCCGCCAGCGCCGCATAGCCGCCATAGGATGAACCGACGATACAGACGCGACGCGGGTCGACGACACCCTGCTTTGCAAGGGACAGGAGCCCGTCGGACATGTCCGTCAGCATCTTGCGGCCGAATTCGCCGAACCCCTTGTGCATGAGGTCGGCGCCGTGACCGCTGGACCCCCGGAAGTTGGGTTGGAACACGGCATAGCCGCGAGAGGCGAAGGCTTGCGCCATCCAGTCGAATTCCACTTCGTCGTGCACACCGATCGGCCCCCCGTGGGGCAAGACGACCAAGGGAAGTCCCTTCGCCTGTCTGTTCGGTGGGAGCGTCAGAACGCCATCGAGCGCCAATCCATCCGAAGCTTGGTACTGGACGCGCTTCGCCTCCCCTCGAAATTGGGCTGGCACATCCGGGTAATTGTCCTCAATCAGGTCCGCGCGGTGATCCTTTAGATTCACCAGAAAAAATGCGTCGGATTGGTCTCCCCCTGAGACGCGTACAATAACTCGGGAAGAATCCTTCGACCGAGACCAGATGCGGACAAGCCCTTTGAAAGGAGAAGCCGCGGCGCTGACGCCCTTTTGGTCCGTTGGGTCGAAAAGCACATACTTTCCGTCGGTCGTCGTGTAGCCGGTCAGCAGTCCCGTTTCCGGATCGTGGATAGGCGACCTGATCCGGTCGGGCTCACCGATCAGCTCCGAAACGCCGGAAAGCTTGTATTCGATCAGGCGGTCATCGGCGCCAGAAGCGTCTCGGACGAGTATCGTGTCCGCGGTCCGGCCAAGCCCCGCCAAATGGACCCGCCCATCAGGCGCAGTGACCTTGTGCAGGGTCTTGGCGCCTGACAGTGCAATCCAAGTGTCCGCAGATTCCTGGTACCAGGAAGTCGCAACAACCTGGCCATCCACGCCAAGCGTCCAACTCGAGATCGAGTTACTTCCCGCAGCCACCTTCTCAATCTTTTGCGTCTCCATATCCACACGCCAAAGATCAGGGAAATACCGATTGAACT
>CAIUZX010000406.1 GCA_903903715.1 uncultured Caulobacterales bacterium | reverse complement strand
GCTGCTGAAGTCCAAGATTGCTGTGGCGATGGAGGGTGGGGAGCGCGGCGCCGCTCAGGCCGGCGGCGCGCGCGGCGCCTTTGTGGTGCAACTCGCCGCTGCGCTCGAGGAAGCCAGATCCTACCGAAAGAATCGCAGCGCTTACGATCAAAACCGCGTCCATCCCTTTGACCTGGGGAGAGCCGACCTTGAAGCCCTCGGACCGGTCGTCGAGGGTCACGCCCCTCTCCTCATCGACGTCCACCGCGCTTCTGACATCCGCCAGATCATCGCCTTCGCCCGTGACCAGAAGATCCACGTGATCCTGTCCGGCGTCGAGGAAGGCTGGCGGGTCGCCTCTGAACTCGCGGCGGCAAAGGTCCCCGTCGTGCTCGATGCGGACGAAGACCTGCCCAGCGCGTTTGAATCCCTGTCGTCCACGCTGGAGAACGCTGCTCGTCTCAACGCGGCTGGGGTTTCGGTGTCGATCCACGGACCGGAGTTGACCACGGGCGGCAAGGCCGTTCGGCTGGCGGCTGGACGCGCAGTCAGCCGGGGCCTCCCATGGGGCGTGGCGCTGGCGAGCATCACGCTGAACCCAGCCAAGGCTTTCGGGCTCGCGGACAAGATCGGTTCGATTGAACCGGGGAAGCGCGCGGATGTGGTGATATGGAACGGGGACCCGCTGGACACGCAAGGTGCGCCTGAACGGGTGCTGATCGGCGGCGTCGAGCAATCGTTGCGGTCACGCCAGCTTGATCTTCGCGACCGGTACCTGAAGCCGGACGACGGTCTTCCGCCCCAGTATCACTGACTACGCTTGATCGACGTCCGCGTCATCGCCCGCTCCGGCAGGGACATTCTCGGCGAAGGTCCGCTTTGGTCGGCTCGACGGGATGCGCTGTTCTGGGTCGACGTCAAAGGTCGCCAAATCCACCGGCTGACGTTGGCGGACAACAAGGTCACGTCCTGGACAGCGCCGGAGATGATCGGTTGGCTGATCGAGCGCAAGGACGAGAACGGCTTCGTCGCCGGCCTTCAGTCCGGTTTCGCGCTGACCGATCCAGATTTCCGCGACTTCGAAGTGTTCGCACGCCTTCCAGATGCGCGGCCAGATGTGCGTTTGAACGACGCCAAGGCGTCCTCAGATGGGCGAATCTACGCCGGGTCTATGGAGCTGTCTGGGCGTCACTCGCTTGGCGGCTTCTTTCGCCTCGACCCAAATCGCAGGGTCACGCCCCTTGACAGCGGCTACGGTGTCGCCAATGGCCCGGCCCTCTCATTGGACGAGCAAACCCTTTACCACACGGACAGCGTGCGTGGCCGCATCTACGCCTTCACACGGGAAGCGGATGGGTCGCTGCGCGACAAGCGGCTGTTCCGTCAATTCGAGGCCAGCGACGGCTCCCCGGACGGGATGACGATAGATGCGGAAGACTGCCTCTGGGTTGCGCACTGGGACGGCGGAAGGCTCAGCCGGTTTGATCCGGACGGGAAGCTGATCAGCGCGCACCCTTTGCCGGCTTCCCGCATCACAAGCTGCGCTTTCGCCGGCGCTGGCCTCGACCGCCTGTTCGTCACGTCCGCCAGCGAGGGGCGCGAGGACGAGCCTCTCGCCGGAGCGCTGTTCGAGCTCGATGTCGGCGTGACGGGCGCACCGACTCACCCGTTCGCAGGCTAGCCATGCAAGGAGCGTTACGTGTCGCTGACTGAACGCCTTGCGCCGCTGCCCCTCGTGGCGATTCTGAGGGGTATCCGACCGGAGGAAGCCGCAGACGTGGGCCTTGCCCTGGTCGAGGCTGGGTTTCTGTGCCTTGAGGTTCCATTGAATTCGCCGGAGCCTTTCGCCAGTATCCGGGCGATGAAGGACGCCGTGGGAGATCAGGCGCTGGTCGGCGCCGGCACGGTGCTTGATGTCGCTGATGTAGAGCTTGTACGCGAAGCGGGCGGCGAAATCGTGATCTCGCCCAACTGCGATCCAGCAGTGATCGCGGCGACCAAGGCTTTGGGACTGACATCGATGCCCGCCTTCTTCACGCCGAGCGAGGCTTTCAGCGCTCTGAAGGCCGGCGCTGACGGTCTGAAGCTGTTCCCGGCCGAGGCCGCCTCACCCTCCACGCTCAAGGCCATCCGAGCGGTCTTGCCGAAGGACACCGCGGTGTTCGTCGTCGGCGGAGTCACGCCCGTTAATATGTCACCCTGGCGAGACGTCGGTGCGTTCGGCTTTGGGATCGGCTCGTCGCTCTATGCGCCGGGCCGGGACGCAAGCGATGTCGCTAGTCGGGCGAGAGCCTTTGTTTCGGCCTGGCGCCAGAGTGATCGCATCTGAATGCACAAGGAGTCAGCAATGTCGATGAAGTCGCTTCTGCAGTGGGGTCTGGCGATCGTGTGCGGCCTGCTATTGGCGAGCTCGGACGTGCACGCGCAGATGGCGTTTCAGCCGAGACCTGCCAATGGCCTCGCCCTCACCCCGCCGATGGGCTGGAACAGCTGGAACAAATTCGGGTGCAACATCAGCGAGGCGACCCTGCGCGCTCAAGCAGACGCCCTTGTTTCGACGGGTATGCGAGACGCGGGCTATGTCTATCTGGTGGTGGATGACTGCTGGCACGGCGCGCGGGATGCGCATGGCGACATCCAACCCGATCCCGTACGCTTTCCGTCCGGAATCAAGGCGCTGGCGGACTATGTTCACGGCAAGGGCCTGAAGTTCGGCATCTATTCGGACGCCGGCGCCGGCACCTGTCAGGACAAGCCTGGCAGCAGGGGCCACGAGTTCCAGGACGCGGCGCAGTACGCACGCTGGGGCGCAGACTATCTGAAGTACGACTGGTGCAACGCCGAGGATCTGAACGCGAGATCTTCTTACGCGACCATGAGCGACGCGATCCGCGCCACCGGACGGCCCATGGTGCTCTCGATCTGCGAATGGGGCCTGCATCAACCGGCCAAGTGGGGCGCAGCCGTGGGCGGCAACCTATGGCGCACAACGTTTGACATTTGGGATCATTGGTCGGGTCGCGGCAATAAGGGCCTGTGGCTCGGCGTCACCGACATCATCGATCTCCAGCCGGGGCTCGAAAGCGCCGCGGGCCCAGGCCATTGGAACGATCCGGACATGCTGGAAGTCGGTAATGGCGGCATGAGCGACACCGAATATCGGTCCCACTTCGCCCTCTGGGCGATGCTCGCCGCGCCGTTGATCGCCGGCAATGATCTAACCCAGATGTCGAGGGAGACGCTGGCCATCCTGACCGCGCCGGAGATCATCGCGATCGACCAGGACAAGCTCGGCGTTCAGGGACGAAGAGTGGTCAAGTCCGACGGGCAGGAAGTCTGGATCCGCCCCCTGTCCGATGGGGCGACAGCCGTATTGTTCCTCAACCGCGCCGAGACGGCCGTGAAGATGGATCAGGACCTCGTGTTGCTGGGTTTCCCGGCCAATGGAGAGTGGAAAGTGCGTGACGCCTGGCGGCGCAAGAACATGCCGCGCGTAAAAAGCAAGCTATCCGTCCAAGTTCCAGCCCACGGAACCCAAGTTTTTGTGCTGAAATCGATCTAACGAATGCAGTTCCTATTACTGGCAATTAACTTCCAATTCACTGCTTAGGCCCAGACTCTATGTCGAACACTCGGCAAAAGGCGCCTAGTCGTGACGGTATCGTTCGATCCGACACTGCTGACATCCTGGCTCGGCTCGCAAGCCCAACTTGCGAACCCGAAATCCACGACGCACGCCACAGCCTCGCCGACCAAGATCGCCGCGCCCAAGCCGCCATGGAATTCGACGACAACAGCGCCGAAGCTGTCCACCCTGACCAACTCGATTCTGGGCGGTCAGCCGTTGTTCAATCCGGCCCTCGCCAAGCTGAGCCTCACGGATCCAAGTTCGACGACGAACGACAATTACAAGAACCTCTTCGCGCTCTATCAAGGCCTGAACTCGCTGCAACAACTGGCGACTGACGCTTCGAGCACCTCACTGACCTCAGGACAGGCCAGCGACATCAATAAGGCCTTCACCTCAGGCATCAAGCAGCTCAACACCTATCTGCAGAGCAACCCCTTCTCGGGTCTTTCCGTCGTGGCTGGTCAGTCGACGGGCTATGAAACCAGCACGGTGTCGACGGCCACCGAGAACGACTCCTATCAGACGGACGCGATCTATACGGGCAGTCTCACGGCTCCAGTGCCGTCCCTTGCAGGAACCGTGGCGTTCTCCTTGTCCGTGAAGCTTGCGAGCGGCGCGACGAAGACGGTCAATTTCAATCTTGCGGATTTGGGATCAACGCCAAGAACGTTGCCGAACGTCATCAACTATTTGAACGGGCAACTGAAAGCTGCCGGCCTGACGACCCGCTTCGCCGACGTTCGCATACCGGGAACGCCAAAAACCTATACGGCCAACGGCAAGACCTACACCGTCCCTGCGCCGGAAGACAGCTATGCCCTGAAGATTGCCGGCACGAGTTCGGAACAACTGACATTCACGCCGGCCACGTCGAATCCGGCCGTCTATGTCGCGCAGACTTCCGGTTCCACCGCTTCAACGTCCAAGGTGGTGGGTACGAAGGTGGTGACAACGGCGGCGACGCCGACGCAGCAAATTACGGCGCTCACCGCCGATGCTACGGCACAGACCACCTCCGCCAGTCAGATCTATCAAAACACCTTGGCTAGCCAGACCAAAGGCGCAGCCTATCAAGCGACCGGGCCCGACGGCTCCCTCTACACGGTCTCAAACGTAACAGGTAAGAGCGCCAGCGGTGTCCCCACAAATGGGACGCAGAACGTCGTGCTGACCAAGTACGACTCCGCGGGCAACGTCATCTACACCCGCACAATCGGGAGCGCAGGCGCGGCGACGGGATATGCCGTCACAGTGTCCGCCGACGGAAAGAATGTCGCCGTCGCCGGCACCGTCAACGGCCAGCTCACACCCAATGAAACCAACGTCAAGAGCGGGCAGACCGACAGCTTCGTCGCCGTGTTCGACACCTCAACGGGCACCAATCAATGGACCACCCGTGGCGGCACAACCAATGGGGACGATCACCCAACCGGCGTCGCCTTCGGTCCCAATGAAGTCGACGGCTCTGCAGGCGAAGTTTATATAACGGGCGTTACGTCCGCGCGGTTCAACGGCTATTCGCTCAAGGGCACCCAGGACGGCTTCATTCAAGGCTTTTCCAGCAAGGGTGTGGCGGCCACGGCGCAGGAGTTTGGGTCGGGAGGAACGACAACGCCCGGCGGAATCACCGTCAGCGGATCCACCGTCTATGTCGCCTCGACCGAAAACGGCGACGCTTTGCTGAGAACCTTCAACGACACAGCAAAGTTGTCGTCGTCGACCACCTCCGCCAAGGGCGTGGTGACCAACACCTACAGCCACACTCTGGCCGCCGGAGCGACGCGGGATCTTGGAACGCTGAAGGGCGGCAACATCGCAGGGGTTGCGATCGCTGCGGACGGGTCCGTCGTTGTTGCAGGATCGACCAGCAACACCATTGTCAGCGGCGCGGCCGTACAGAATGCTTACACAGGGGGCAAGGAAACCTTCGTCGCCAAGCTCGCGTCCGGCGCGACGGCTTCTGCGGCTGACAAGGTGACTTACTATTCGGCAGGCGCGTCGGCCACCACCACCACAGCAACCCTGTCCAACGGGGTGGTGTATGTCGCTGGTCAAAATCCGGGAGCGCCGGACCCCGCCAGCAATGGACAGCCCTCTGCTGAAGGTTTCGTCGCGGGCATCAGCCTGTCGACCGGTCAGGCCGTGTGGACCAACAAGTTGACGGGCGCGGACGGCCAGGATCTTCCCAGCAGTATCGCCGTTTCGGCCACCGGATCATCCGCCCTCAACGCTCTTGGCCTGCCGACACAGACCATTCAGTACGTCCCGTCCAACACGCTGATCAACAACAGTGCGCTTCAGGCCGGCGACACCTTCACGGTCAAGGTCGGAAATACCGCGGCGACGACTATCACCATTGACGCCAACGAAACCTACCAGACGCTCAAGCAGAAAATACTTGTCGCGTCTGAAAATCATCTGAAGGTCAGTATCGTGCCAGGGTCGAATGGCCAGTCCCTCTCTTTGACCGCGTCGAAAACATCAGCGACCCCCGTATTTCTGGGATCGGGGGCGGACGGAAAGGACGCCTTGTCGGGTCTCGGTTTGAAGCCAGGGGAGTTGACGCACGCAGCCACGACCTACGCCCGGGTGTCGGACAAGTCGAACCTCAAGACCAGCCCCTACGCCCTTGGTCTGTCCGGCAACCTGAAACTCGACACCACGGCAGATATCGCCAACGCCAAGGCTCAGATCGAACAGGCCGTTTCGGTGGTGAAGGCGCTCTATTCCGACCTGACGACCAAGCCCTTGCCGAAAACGACCGGCAGCTCAAGTTCGGGCAAGGTGCCCGCCTATCTCACCTCGCAGATTTCAGACTACAAAACCGCATTGACGCGTTTGCAGTCCTATAATTCATCATCGTCATCAAGCGCTTCGGGCACGTCGATATTATCGCTCATTGGTTAGAGCGAGCCTTCCGACAGGACATGATCAAAGATCGAGGCGCCAAACCCCGTTGGGTTCCTCAATAAATCCGGCGTTCCTGTAGAGGTTCCTTACCGGCAGATTTCGTGCGGTTTCGATGATGCGCCCTGTCAATTCGCCAACACGACCACGATGATCGGCGATGATCAGGTCGAGCAGCGCCCGCTCAACTCCGAGCCCGAGCACCCGACAGCTGAGGGCGAAGGTCAGCACCCGCCCCTGACCATCGACAATGCCGACACCCACCAGGCCGTGATCTCCGAAACGATCGCTCACATCGACCACGTACACGCCCTCGGATCCAGCCGCAGCGGCGGATGCGATCTGCGTCGCTGTCGGGGCGAGGCCGGTGGTGGTGAACTGCGTCGTACGGCGGAGCAGTTCAGCGACCCGGTCAAAGGTCGACGGATCTTCACCCTCCGACAGTTTTCGACACACGATCTTCAGGTCGAGAGACGCGATGAAGTCGGCCCGGTCGTCGAATTCAGCGCGTTTGCGTTCCCGCTGAAGGGTCTGACGGGTCATTTCCGTTCGAGATGCAGACGACTGGGTCACGACCGGAGGCTGAAGCCTCGGCTCGGATAACAGGCGTCGCCTCAGGCCCAAAAGGTCCTCACCCCAGACGGTTATGGTGGGTAGAGCTTGACGGACCCGCTCCCGCTCATGCGGGTGATCATCGATAAAAAGGAACGCCCTTGGATCAAAGCCGAGCTCAGCGGCGATCCCTGCGATATTGCCGGCCTTGTCATCCCAATTGATCCGCCAAGTCACAAGATCGTCGAACGTCAGCAATCGCGCCTTGGGGTAATGGTCGGGGTAACGCCAGAGCGCCCTGACGGTCGCCTCATCGTTCTTGCTGACGGCGGCGAGCAGGACGCCGCGCTGCTTCAGGCTGAGCAGCGCCTCGTGCAGACCAAAATAGTGGCCGATGAACGAGAACGGGCTGCTGACGTCCGCTGACCAGGCGAAAGGCGAGCCCGTTTCGGCGAGGACGCCAGGCCAAAGAGTGCCGTCCAGATCAAGGATCACACACTTAAGTTCGTCGATACGGCAGGCGCTGATCAGGGTGGACACATGCGTCCTGGCCAGAACCCGTTCACGAACATAGGGATCCCCGCCCATGTCTTCTTTCAGGGCGGTCATGTCCGGAAACTGGTTGTGCACCGCTGCGCGTTCGGCCTCGATGCGTTGCAGAAGCCAGCCGGGCGAACCGAAGTGGGTGTAGCCCACCTGTCCGTCATCGACCAGGCGATGGGCCCCCTCCACCGCAATCGCCGCCGCCACGTCGACGACGTGCACATCGGGAAACGGCTCCAAGGCTTGCGCAAGGGCGAGGTTCGCGAGCCGGAACCGGTTGCGATGTCCCAGCAAACCGCGCTCGGCAAGACCGAGGGGTTGGACCGTCGGCTCAGGAAGATTGTCAATCAGAATGGGCTTTGGGGTGATGTCGCGCAGCCGCTCGATGATCGAGACCGCTTCGGCGATGTAGGGATTGGCAGGCGACCCGTCCGCCGGAACCGGATCCATGATGGCGTGACGGGATCTCAACCCCCCGATGAGAAGCGCATCGTGCGGGCGTTCTGCAGCCAGACCAAGATCATCCGGGAACGTGGCCACAATCCGAAGATCCAATCCTGCCGCGGCGCCGGCTTCGCGCAGGAAGTCCTGCTCCATCTGCACGTCGCAATCACCGAAGAGGATCAGATCGAACGTTCGACCGCCGCGATCCAGTTCGGCGGCGGACACCGCCCGCGTGACGCTCCAATAGTCCTCGCCCCCAAGTCTACGCTGACGCCGCAACTGGTCGAGCGCAGCCTCGGGATCTCGGCCGTGGAATGCGGACAAGTCGGCCTGGATCGACGCGAGTTCCTCGTCCTCCGACTCCTCGGTCAACACGCCACGATCAACCAGCGCCGCCCGCACGGCGGGCGTCAGCCTGGCCTCGAACAAGGGTTGAGGCTTGGCGAACAGATCAATGAGCTGCGCCAGTTCCCGATCAACTGTCCAGCGAAGTTGATTGACGGCGTGCAAAACCAGCACGCGATGGTCAGACAACGGCACCAAATGGACGAAACGGGACTTGCGAAGCGGCATGTCAGCTCAGACGGGATCGTAGACGACGCGTCGCGCGGCCGGCACGGCTCCATCGACGCGCGACAGATGGGCGGCGCGGGTGGCTTCACCGTCCTCGTCATAAAGAAAGGGAACCAGCGTGTAGCGCACGCCCGCCGTCACAGGCTTCACCTCATGCAACAGTCCGCAGGCGAAGACTGCGGCGCCGCCCAGCGGCGGGGCGTAGAGGCGAGCGCCGAATTCCGGAAAGCGCACCTCCCCGCCCTCGTAGTCGCCAGTGTTCAGATTGATCGACACAGCGAATTTTCGATGCGCGGTTCCTATCGTCACATTGTCTCGGTGCGCGCTGAAGAACCCTTGGTCCTCGGAGTGATATCGGCAGATCAGGAAACGTTCGATGTAAGTCGCGCGCCAGCCGAACGACCGCTCCACCATGGGCAGGAGCCGCAGGCGCATGCGCTCTGCAATTTCCTCGAGTAAGCCTTCATCCGCAACGGACACGTCGGACCTTCGCTTCAGATGCGGGGCGATGTGGGTGACGGTTCGCCCGTCGACATCGATCGCGAAGCCGGAGGTAACCGCTTCCATGGACCGGAAATAGGCGATCAACGTCTGGCAGAACTCCGGCTCGAAAATCCGGGGCGCCACGAGGACAGGCGCCGGCGTCTCTGCGGCGCCCGTCTCCTCCGCCCGTGCGTCTTCAAGAGCATCGAGCACCTGATCCACCGCTTCTATCGGCGCCGACATAGCGATCCGGAAACTCCGATCAATCAGGAAAACCGTCGGGAGCAGGAAGTCATCCTTGATCACCCCAAGTCGATGACAGATCGTATGCTCAAAATCCCAAAAGTAGCGAAGGCCTGGCTCACTGTTGCACAGGTTGCGGTCCATTCGATCCGAAGCGTCCACGGTCACGCCGTAAAACAATGTGTCGCGATCATCGAAAAGCGCGCGTCTCTCTATCACCCTTGCGTGCGCCGCCTCACCGGCCGGGCTCGCCAGCGAGCCGAACACCATCAGGACCATCCAGCGACCGGCCGCGACCTCGATGGAATAGCGTTCCACGCCGTCCGTCAGGCCCGTGAAGAAGGGCGCGGGTTCGCCCCAGCCGGGAGGATGGATCGCCATGGCGCGTCTCTGCAACATCTCGCGACCAGACCAAGAGATTGAGTCTAGGCCGGGCGCAATCTTCCCCTCCCGTCCCGCTCGGTCAGGCTCGGTTAGTTCTGAGACGGCAGGACGGATTCCGCATCGTCAATCGGGCGGTCGTCGTCCGGTCGCTTGGGCGTGACGAAGCCTGAGAAGAAGGGCGACACGAAATGCTCGAACATGTCGACGAACTCATAGGCGACCGGCACCAGGACAAGCGACAGGGCCGTCGAACTGATCAGCCCGCCGATCACGGCGATGGCCATCGGCTGGCGGAATTCCGAGCCTTGTCCAAGGCCGAGCGCCGTCGGCAGCATGCCGGCCGCCATGGCGACGGTCGTCATGATGATCGGCCTGGCCCGCTCACGGCAGGCGTTCATCAGCGCGTCCACGCGCGACGCCCCGGCGCGTTCGTCTTCAATGGCGAACTCCACGAGCAGGATCGAGTTTTTCGCCGTAATGCCGAAGAGCATCAGGATGCCGATGAACACGGGCATCGTGATCGCCTGATGGGTCACGATCAGAGCCAATATCGCGCCGATCATCGATAAAGGCAGAGCAGCCATGATCGCGATCGGTTTGAAGACACTGCCGAACAACAGAACAAGCACGGCGTAGATCAGCGCGATGCCGGACAGGATGGCGCCCAGGAAGGCCGGGATCAGCTCCGCCAGAGCTTCCGCCTGGCCGAACTGGGTCGGCTTGACCCCAGGAACCTTGCCCGCCCGGATCTTCTTCATGATCGGCAGGTTGTTCACTTCTGCCATCGTCGTGCCGAGGAGCGAGTTGTTCAGGTCCGCCTGAACGTGCACGTCCCGCTCGCGGTTGTATCGGTAGATCTTTGCTGGTCCGGACTCCAAAGTGAGGTTCGCGACGCTGTCCAGCGTGGTGGAACCGCCATTGACCGTCGGCACACGAAGCTCAGCAATCTTGGCGAAGTCGGCCCGGTCCGACACGGCCAGACGGACCTCAATCGGCAGTCTGCGCTTGCCTTCAGAATACTTCGCAACCGCAGGGTCGATATCGCCGATCGTCGCCACCCGAAGCACCTGGGCGAGCGCCTGTGAACTGACGCCAAGCTTGGCGGCTTCGTCCATCTTGGGACGGATGACAAGCTCAGGTCCAGGCGGCGGAGGCGAAGGTCGGACGTCTGACACGCTGCGAAGCGTGCGCATCTCTTTCTGCAGTTCAAGCTGGGCCTGGTAAAGCTTCGGCCCGTCTTCACTCGACAGCAGGACGTCGACATCCGCCGATCCCCACCCGCCTAGTGTCGTCAATCTCGCATCCGGGACCATGCGCAATTCCGGACGGATAAGGGCCTTAAACTCTTCCGTTGTGCGCTTTCGGCCTTCCTTGAGCACCACGGTGATGGTGCCAGTGTTCGTTTCACTCGACGTATCGCCGCCGCCGGGACCATCGCCGCCCCCGCCGGAGCCGATCTGACCGAAGACGAGTTGCACATCCTCGTGCCCCCGGATCACGCGCGTCGCCGTCTGAACAACACGCTCCATATCTGCGGATGTCGCGCCGGGAGGCCCCTGGACGTTCAGATAAAAGTAGCCGGGGTCTCCGACCGGCTGGAACCCGACAGGCAGCGCCCCGCCCACCACCAGAGCCAAGGTCCCGACCACAAGGACCCCCGCGATCCCGGCGCTCGCCCACATATGGGACAGGGCCCACTGCAAGGCTCGCCGGTAGAAGGCGGGCATCTCCGGCGGCGGCTTGGCGTGCGGCACAGGCCGCAGGAAGTAGGCGGCCAGCAACGGCGTGACAAGTCGAGCGACCAGCAGCGAGAACATCACCGCGACCGCCACGGTTAGACCGAACTCCTTGAAAAACTG
>CAIUZX010000405.1 GCA_903903715.1 uncultured Caulobacterales bacterium | reverse complement strand
GTCGCTGGTCGAATGCTGGGCCGCGCGATAGGTGAAGTGCTCGATCACCGTGGCGCCGAGATTGGCTCTGGCCCGCGCCGCCGCCCACGCGGTCGCCGCATGGACCGCGAGGTAGTCGTTGCCGTCCACCCGCAGGGACGCAAGACCATAGCCGAGCCCCTTGGCCGCAAAGGTTGCGTTCTCCGGACCTGCGAGCCCCGCAAAGCTCGAAATGGCCCACTGGTTGTTGACGATGTTCAGGATCACCGGCGCGCGATAGGCGCTGGCGAAGGTGAGCGCCTCGTGGAAGTCGCCCTCTGCGGTGGCGCCATCGCCAATCCAGGCGGAGGCTATTTTATCGTCCCCCGAATAGGCCGAGGCCATCGCGAAGCCCACGGCCTGCGGAACCTGCGTCCCCAGATTGCCGCTGATGGAAAAGAACCCGTACTCCCGCGACGAATACATGATCGGGAGCTGGCGGCCTTTGATCGGGTCCGCGGCGTTGGAATAGATCTGGTTCATCATGTCGACCAGGGGATAGCCGCGGGCGATCAGCAGACCCTGTTGGCGATAGGTGGGAAAGCCCATGTCCTCGCGGCGCAGGACTTTGGCTTGCGCGCAAGCGATCGCCTCCTCGCCCGTGCACTTCATGTAGAAGCTGGTCTTGCCCTGCCGCTGGGCGCGGTACATCCGCTCGTCGAAGGCGCGGGTCAGGATCATCGCCTTCAGCCCGTCGATCTTCGCCTGCCCGTCGAGATCGGGCGTCCACGGCCCCCGCGCCGTACCCTGATCATCCAGCACCCGGATGAGCTGGAAGGCCATGTCCCGCATGGTCTCGGCGGGCGCCTCCACGGCCGGGCGGCCCACCTCCCCTGCGCCGGAGAGGGCGAGGCCGGAGAAGTCGGGCGCCTCGCCCGGGCGACGGCGAGGCTCAGGAATATGCAAGCTCAAGGCGTTGTGCGACGACATGCAGCCATCCGGTCTGGGCGCGATTCCTCAGGAATGGCACATCAGATCGGTTCAATCCACCGGGAAATGCGATTTGTGCAGTGCAGCATTTCCCGGTTTGCGTATTTTCAGGCATATTGTCCCAATATTGGGCGAATATGCAGCATTTCAAACCGCCGCAGGCTTAGCTGCCCCTGGGCTTCGACAGGGTCACGCCGGCCACCCACCCTGAGATGATCAGAACGTTCGAGACGGCGTTCAGCGCGAAACCGTTCAGGATCGAGAGGCTCGAGTCGAGGACGAACCAGGCCAGCAGCGCCATGGTCACCGGCCCCAGCAGGGCGCGCCGCTGCTCCGGGTCCTCGATGACATAGCGCACGACCGCCAGAGCGGTCAGGCCCCACCCGAAAGTCACCGCCCCCATCAGGCCGACGCTGATGCGGAAGGTGCGATCATCCCCCGGAAAGGTGGAGCCGCCCAACAGGTTCAAGATCACCCGCGTCGGCGCATCGGTCGCGGCCCAGCCGCCCCCCGCCAGAACCAGACCGAACAGCGTGACAAACACGGCCCAGACGACTAGCCAGTTTTTCCAGAACAGCGACATCACGAAACCTCCTGTTATCGTGTAGTGTGCGCTACATATCCCATGCTTTTGTAGTGATTGCTACAGGAATCTGATGTCCATTCGCGAAACCCGGCGCGAGGCGGTGATCGACCGGCTCGCCGATCACATTCTGCAGGCGGGCCTCTCGGGCTCCAGCCTCAAGGCCCTCGCCGCCGCGGTGGGGGCGAGCGACCGCATGCTGCTCTACTATTTCCGCAACAAGGACGACCTTTTGACCACGGCGCTGGGCCGCATCGCCGAGCGGCTGACGCGCCTTCTGGACGCCGCCGCGCCGCCGGAGCCTGTCCCCTTCGAGACGCTGCTGGCCACCCTCGCCGCCGCCATGGGGGACCCGGCGCTCAAGCCCTACATGGAGGTGTGGCTGGAGCTCGTCGCCGCGTCGGCGCGGGGG
Organism: uncultured Caulobacterales bacterium; assembly: GCA_903903715.1. Lineage (GTDB taxonomy): Bacteria > Pseudomonadota > Alphaproteobacteria > Caulobacterales > Caulobacteraceae > CAIMFV01. Next base: position 1,360 of record CAIUZX010000405.1, on the reverse strand, counting down.
GTGGAGCCGCATCGCACCATCTCCGGCGCCATCGCCGACGGCTTCATCGCCTGGGCGGCGGAACATCTGGTGGGCGAGGATGCGGACCAGCGCCAGGCGCAGGCGGCCCTGTTCGTCGCCACACTCGACGGCCTCATGCTGCTCGACGCCGCCGGACGCAGCGACGCCGCCGCGCGGGCGGTGGGGGCGATCAGGGCGCGCTGAGGCCGCGCGCTACTTCAGGGCGGCGCTCAGGAGGACCGCCAGCCGCACCCCCGCCCGCTGCAACTGGATCTTCGCGGCCTTGAGCGCGGCAGCGTCGTAGGCGTCGGAGAGGTCATAGCGCAGGCCGGAGCTGCAGCCCGGCTGGGAGCCGAGGGTGTAGACCACAGCCTTGGCCACCTGATGCGATTCCATCGCCCAGCTCTCTATGTCGCCCTTGCGCCAGGCCTTGAGCTGGGCGGGGGTGATGGCGAAGTAGAGATCGCTCGCCACCGAGTCCGGATCCTTGCCCATCTTCTCCACCACCACCGTGTCCCAGTAGTGGTGCAGGTTCGCCCGGGCGCCGCCGCGGCTGAGATAGACGCAGTTGCCGCCCTTGTCGTGATTGTCGGCAAGGTGCAGGGGCTGGTGCAGGTCGCCGGCGAAGTGCAGCACGAACTTGAGGGCGAGGATCCTGTCGGCCGCCGATGCGTCCTTCGACGCCAGTTGCGCCGCGAACAGGGCGAGCCTGCGGGTCAAGCAGTCGTCATTGGCGCAGGCGGCGTCCGGTGTGTTGGCGCCGTCGATCTCGATGTCGGTGAAGTGCCAGGGCGCGGTCTCGCGATGGCTGTTGCGCCAGACGTCCGCCCAGGCGGCGCGGGAGGCCATGTCCGGGTCCGTCAGCGTGTCCGCCGCGTCCGCCGCCAGCAGGGCGTCGACGGTCTGCAGGGCCTTGGGGGTGAGGTACTGGCGGGCGATTTGCGCCACCACGGCGTGACCCTCCTTGCCCCAGGCGAGGGCGCACGTCGGGGCGGCGGCGATGATCAACGCCAGGACCGCCAGAGCGACGCAAAGGGCCGAGCGCTCCCGCCATACCGCGTGTGTCCGATGGTGCATGAAGCCCTCCCGCCGGATCGGTCCGGTGGAGAGGCGCTACTTCAAATTGAGTACGGCGCCGACTCGCGTTTTTGGCGCGCCCGCCCTACTCCGCCCAGCTGTCGATGGCGGCGACGAGGCGCCTGGCCAGCTTGTGGCGCCGCCCCAGCCGGTCGCCCAGCACCTCCTGCAGGCTGCGGTAATACCAGGTCGTGTCCGCGCGGGGTTTGGAGAAGCGGTCGAACACCGCCGCCCCCAGATCGGCGTAGTCGTCGGCGATGGAGAGCGCGTTGTGCAGCTTGTC
>CAIUZX010000404.1 GCA_903903715.1 uncultured Caulobacterales bacterium | reverse complement strand
GTCGGTCCAAGTCTAACGACGGGGCTCGCTCATGGGGCCCAGGTGAACACGCTCCCGGCGGGGCTGGTCTCAAATACCGGCGACAGTGTGATCATGGCGGAAACCACCTACACCTTCGTCGCGCCAGTCCAGGCGCTGATGCCAAGCGGCATCAACTTCAACGAGGTCTACTATTTCAGACCGCGAAAATCATCGTGTGTCTTGTACGGGGCGGAAGCTTCCTGTCCGACGACGCTGAACTGAGCGCGTTGGCCGATTAGGCGCTCTCGCCTCCGTCCCAGGCGTCCCCGCCGCGCACGAATTGCATAGCGATCAGACCGGCGAACAATAGACCGGCGATCGCCGCGAAGCCCGACTGCTGCGTGTGGAACACGGCTGTAAACACACCGACCAACATGGACCCCAGCCACATGGTCGCCGTTCCAGACAGGGCGTAGAGGCCGAAGAAGGATCCGATCTTGTCCGGTGGCGCTAGTCGCGTCAGCAGCATGCGGCTTGACGAGTAAGCCGCGGTTACGAAAACGGCCGTCCCAAATCCAACGGTCAGCAGCAGTATTTCCGGCAAGGTCCGAAACATTGGCCCGTTCCATACCGGCGTATGCGAAGCTGAGGGCCATGGGATGACGTAAAAGATCGTCTCCAGACTCATACCCACTGTGCCGATCACGCAGAGGATCGAACCAACGACCTCAATCATAACGGCGCGTCTTGGACCAAAGGTCACATCGAGCCAGGCGCCGACAAAGCCGCCGATCACTGCGAAAATCGACAAAAGGATGCCATAGGCGAGCATCTCGAGCACATGCCAGTGCATCACGCCTTTGGCGTAGAGACCGCCGAACGCCAGAAGCGCGGTCTTACCGTCCGTGTACAGCATCCGCGCGCCGAGATAGATGGCGATGTTCCGTTCTCCGCGAAGGACTTTCACCGTATCCCGCAGTTCCTGGAGGCCCTCAATGAAGGCGTCTTTCAGGCGAATACCTGTCTTTGGCGCGTCGGGCGTGAACAGGAACAGCGGAATGACGCCGATCGCCATCAACGCTGCGACGATGGGGCCGACGATGCGCTCGGGTTCGTGCTGTGCAGCGCTTAGCCCGAATAACGGCGCGGCGGGCAGGATCGGCCAGTTGACCTTGCCTGGCAGGACGAACGCCCAAAGCACAGTCACCAGGACCAGGGTCGAGATCGCATTGATCAGGGAATAGGCGAGCCCGGACGCGATGGGCGCTTCAGCGGTGGTCGCCGCCTGGCTGAGCAGGGCGTTATGAAGGACGTCTGTGTAGACCAAGAGGACCAGGATCAGGACGAGCATGGCGCTGACCGCCAGGACTGGCGGACCGCCGGTGGGCGTGACGAACCAAAGGCACGCGATCAACGGGGTCATGAGCCCCACGGCGGCGGCCAGCCAGGGCTTGCGCGGGCCCATGCGGTTAACCACGGCTCCCAACAAAGGCGCCGACAGGCTGAGGATCAGGCCCTGGACGGTGGTGATGTTGGCGACCACCGCCTGCCCGCGAACCGGATCGCCGATCACGGTCGTGGCGAAGTAGGGGGCGAAGATGTAGATGCTTACCACCACCACATACGGGTCGCGAACGCCCTGGAACAGCGCCCAGGCCCAGGCGGATCGCGGCAGACTGAAGACGCCCGAAAGATTTGGCGGGCCCGATGCCGGAATGACCTCGGACCCGGTATCCAGGCCTTGACCAAGCGCTCGCGACAGGCCGCTCTGCGGCGCGTCTGTGTCGACCGGCATATGTCCTCCCGGACAGGCTCATTGAACGGCCTGTTCTTCAGTCGGACAGCCTGAACCTTAGCTGTCGGCTTGTCAGCAGAATTCCAAGACCATCACGCGCCGACGCGATTGCGGACGAGATCTTCGACAACGGTGGGGTCCGCCAGGGTCGAGGTGTCGCCCAAAGCGCCGACTTCGTTTTCCGCGATCTTTCGCAGGATCCGGCGCATGATCTTGCCCGACCTCGTTTTCGGCAGGCCGGGCGCCCACTGAATCACGTCGGGAGCCGCGAAGGGACCGATCTCGCGTCTGACCCAGGCGATTAGCTCCTTCCTCAACTCTTCCGTCGGTTCCACGCC
>CAIUZX010000403.1 GCA_903903715.1 uncultured Caulobacterales bacterium | reverse complement strand
GTTATAGCCGTTCAGATAGAAGGTGAGGTCAGGCGACAGCTTGTAGCGCATATCCGCGTTCAACACCGTATAGCTGGGCAGCTTCTGGGTGTTGGCGGCGTCGGCGAAACGGTCGCTGTAATATTCAACCGTCGCTTCCGCCCGCAGCTTGCCGTCCATCAGAGTGACCGCCGGGCTGACGCTGAAGCTCGTCTTCGGGATGCGCAGCAATTGCTTCCCGTTGAAGTTCAGCGTGGTCAGGGCGCCGCCCGACAGGACCGTGTATTTCAACGACGTGAACGTCGGATCCTGGATCGTGCCGCTGAAGGCGACGTCGAACCACTTCACTGGGCGGATATCGCCGTCGATCTCGATGCCGTAGTCGCGCGTATCGGCGAAGTAGTTCTGGCTGGAATAACCATTGGTCGCCGGGTTGTAGACCGTCTGGGAGACGCCGTAATTGTGGTACTCGGTGTCAAAGAGCGTGGCGTAGACGTCCAGCCAGTCACGGCTGAACTTGTACCCGATCTCAAACATTTCGGTGTGGTTGATGACCGGCAGGGTCGCCGGGTTCGGGTTGGTGTTGGTGATGAAGTCGCTGAGGCTCGGCAGGCGGGCCGCGCCGGTCACCCGTGCGAACACGCCCTGCGACGGATCGATCTGGTAGTTGGCGCCGACAGTCCACGTGGTCGCCGAGTAGGTCTTGCTCCACGGGATGAACGTGCTCGATCCGGTGAGGTAAGAGCGATCGGCGACCGTCGAGGTCTGACCGAGATTGATCGTCGCCGAAGTCTCTGCGGACGCTGATGCGTGCATTTCTTCACCACGAACGCCGAGGTCGATGCGCAGCTTGTCGTTCACCTGCCACTCGTCGGCGAGATAGGCCGCCACGGTGCGCTGATCGCCTGCGCCGTTCGCGAATTCCGAGCCATAGCGGAGCACGCCGTTGTCGGTCACCGATCCGACCTGAGCGCCGGTCGCGTCGAGCGCGACGATGTTCATCAACCGGGCGTGGTTCTGAACATTCATCGCCAGGACGGCGGCGTAGCGCTGGAAGCTTTCCCGCGCGCTCATGAAGTAGGCGCCGACGGTGATGTCATGCGTCTGACCTACGATGTCGAACTTGCGGGTGAACCGCAGGTCGTTCATCAGCTCGTGCTCGCTGACGGTGATGTCCCGCGCGCTGTTTTCCAGCTCAAGGCCATTGGCCGTGGGCGGGGTGGTGAAGGTAGCGCCCGGCGCATCCGTGTAGCTGTAGGCGAGGCTCGCCGCCGTCGGGAACAGGGCTTTCGCCGCGCCGAGCAGCTGGGTCAGCCGCAGCGCGCCGGCCGTCACCGACGCGGGGAAGAGACCGATCCGGACCTGATCCGTGGTGCGGTAGCGCAGGCGATCGTCCATCCGCCAGCCGTTGCCGAGATCCTGCATCAGGTGACCGGTGAACTGGTCGAGCTTGACGGTCGTGCCGCTCGTCAGGTCATAGCTGAGCGGTCCGTTCTGGGTCTTCAGCCGCAGTCGCTGGGTCGCAGGTCCGCTGAGGATGCCTGTGGTGGCGTCGAGGCCGGGGACGCCGGAAATGTTGCCCGAACCGTCTACCCGATACGGCTGGCCGAGATAGAAGCCGACGTGGTCGTCAATGTGCTTCACATCCAGATCGATCGTGCCGCGGCCGATGTCGTGTCCGACGGAGAAGCGCAGCTGCCCGCCGTCATTGAAGTTGAAGCCCGGATCGCGCACACCGCGCTCGACCCGGTAGAAGCCGCCGAGGGCGACGCGCCAGTCGCCGATGGGACCGCCATACCAGAAGTCGGTCCGATAGAGGCCGTCGTCGCCCAGGGTGACCTTCAGGACGCCGGAAGCGTCGGCGCCAGGCTTGCGCGTGATGTAGTTGACCAGACCGCCGGGCGCGTTCGACGAGAACACGGTGGACGGACCGCCGCGAACGACCTGGATCTGGCTGGTCGTCTCATCCAGACGGAACGACTGGTCGGCGTTCAGATATCCAAGGCCGGGATCATGCTGGATGGGCATGCCGTCTTCGGCGAGCTGGACCGAAGCGTAACCGTCAACCGGGATACCGCGCGCGCGAACATTGGCGCTGGCTTCGCCGCCGGAGTTTTCAACCCAGAAGCCCGGAACATTGCGAAGGGTGTCCGCAACGCTGCTCACGCCCGTTTCGCGCAGTCGCTCCGCAGTGATGACGCTGACGGAATAGCTGGTGTCGGCCCGGGTGCGGGTCAGCGAACCGACGCGCCCGGTCACAACCACGGTCTGGACGTCCGCGACGGACGAATCCACCG
>CAIUZX010000402.1 GCA_903903715.1 uncultured Caulobacterales bacterium | reverse complement strand
GGACACCCCCATCACATCGACCTTGCCGCGATACCCGAGCTTGTCGAGGAGCCGCGTGGCGCGGAGCGCCATGCTCCAGGGCCGGTAGGGAAAGGTCGGGTCCGGCGATCCGCCGACACCCGGCATATCAAAGGTGATGATGTCCTGATCCGGCAACCACTCCGCCATCGGCGCCATGATCTCGATATTGGCGCCGATGCCGTTGAAGAACAGGATCGGGCGGCGATTTGCGCCCGGCGTTCTTGCAGGGAAGATCGCCACGCGAAGGCGGCGACCGCCGACCCGCAAGATCTCGATCCTTGGCGCGGCTCGCGTCTCCTCGGTCGTCGTACTGGCACTCTGAGACACGGGCGCTCCTTGGGGCGAGATCACAAGATCAGTCAAATACGTAAGTCCCGGGCGCGGGATCGCTAGCGGGATGCTTTTTCGATCCCAGCAACTTCGGCGCCGCCTTCAACGCCCCGGAATGCTTCTGCAGCCATTCGCCCCAATAGGGCCACCAGGAGCCCGCGTGCTCCTTCGCCTGACCGTTCAGCCAGGCGTTGACGTCGGCGGGCGGACGGGTCTCGCTGCGGAAATACTTGGCCTTCGGGTTGCCCGGGGGGTTCAGAAGGGACTGGATATGCCCCGCCTGGGAGAGGATGAACTCCACATTCTGCGAGCCGACGAGCTGCGAGGTGCGATAGCAGGCCTTCCAGGGGGTAATGTGATCGGTCACGCCCGCAACGATGAACACGTCCTGCGTGACCTTGGAGAGGTCGACCGTGTGCCCCGCCATTTCCACCTGCCCCGGATTGCGGAAGGGCTGGGTCTCGTAAACGGTCAGATAGTCCGAATGCAGCTTCGCGGTCAGGTTGGTGGCGTCATTGTTCCAGAACAAGACGTCGAAGGCGGGCGGGTCCTCGCCGTGCAGGTAGTTGTTGATGACATAGTTCCAGACGAGGTCGTTGGGCCGCAGCCACGCGAATGTGCGGGACAGGGACGCGCCGTCCAGCACGCCCGCCTTGGCTGAGCGGCGCCTGGCCATCTCGATCCCGTGGCGGGAGACCAGCGCGCCGGTCTCGCTGTCGTCAGGCTGAGGGTCGAGCACGCACACCATCAAGGTGACGGCGTCGATCCGCTTGTCATTGGTGGCGGCAAGCTTGGAGAGCAGCGTCGCCGCCGTGATCCCGCCGGAGCAGGCGCCGGAGACGGTCACGGTCTTCGACTTCGAGATCTCGCAGATCACGCCGATAGACTCGATCAGGGCGTCGACATAATCCTCAAGGCCCCAGTCGCGATGCTCCGCCGTCGGATTGCGCCAGCTGACCATGAAGGGCTGGATCCCTTGTGAGGTCAGGAAGCGAATGATGCTCTTCTCAGGCGCGAGATCGTTGACATAGGCCTTGTTGATCTGCGGCGGGATGATCAGCAGCGGCGTCGCACTCACTTTTTCCGTGGTCGGCGCATACTGGATCAGCTCCATCATCTCGGTGCGGAACACGACCGCGCCGGGCGAGGTGGCGATATTCTCGCCGATCTTGAAGGGCCGCTTGTCCACCTGACTGACGATGCCGTCGTTCTTCGTCATATCCTCGTAGGCGTTCTTCAGCCCACGAATCAAAGAGCCGCCGCCCGTCTCGAACGCCTTCTTGATCGCGCTGGGATTGCCGATCAGCGCGTTGGTGGGGGCGAGGCTGTCGAGGATCATGCCGGTGACGAAACTCGCCCGCGCGCGCTCGGCGTCGTCGAACTCCAGATCGTCCATCCAGCCCGCCACGCCTTCGCGCACCGCCAGATAATATTGCATCCCGGCGCGGTAGAAGGGGTTCAGCTTGAAGGCTGAATCCTGAAAGCGGCGGTCCTTGGGATCGGGGGCGAGATCGGACTGATTGCGCACGATCTTGACCACTTCGCCGGAGAATTTCTTCATGTGCTTCAGAGTCTTGACCGGCCTTCCGGCGGTCTCCCGCAGCATCACGCCGACCGCGCCAATGAGATCCTCCCGGGCGAGACCCACGATGGGGTTCATCGCGACGGTGTTCTCCGCCGCATTGGCGCCGAGATCGATAGTGGACTTGGCCATGTCGCTCCTCCCGGCGGCGTCTTCGCGCCGCTCCTGCATGGGCGAGTGCGCATCACGCGCCTTCGCCAAACACGCGTATCCTCGCGGGTTCCGGACGCCTGTCAACTGTAGACGAGACGGGCGCCCTGACATCGGAACGTGGTATTCATAGCGCCCATGAGTACAAAGTCGAAGATCCTCGAGGCCGCGCTCGCCCTCTTCAATGCTGAAGGGGTCGGGGCGCTGTCGGCGGTGGATGTCGCCAACGCCATCGGCATCAGCCCGGGCCACCTCTACTACCACTTCAAAGGCAAACCGGAGCTCGTCCTGGCGCTGAGCCGCCAGTACGCCGAGGAGGTGGATCTGGTTCTCGAGGCGGCGGACGATGCGGTCCGCAGCGCCGACTTTAGCCTCGAGACCCTGTGGACCTATGTGCAGATCCTGCTGGAAGAGGCGTGGGACGCCCGCTTCTTCTATCGGGAGGCGTCGGCGCTGTCGCTCCGCCAGCCGGAGCTCGCTGTCATCTACCGGCATATTGCACGGCGCCAGCGGGAAGCGCTGCTGGCGATGCTCTCTGCCCTCACAACCCGCAAGATCCTGATCGCAGAGCCCGAGATCCTCGACGGCATGGCGAGGATCATGACCACCGCCATCGGCTTTCACGTGCTGCAGATGGAGTTGGACGGCGATACCGGGCCGCCACGGGCGCGAACAGCGCGGGCGGCGGCCCAGATCATGCTGATACCGGCAAGCTTAAGCCCGAAGGCTTAAGCGACTTCGGTTTCCTTGGCGGCCTTGGTCGCCTTCGGCGCGGCCTTTTCAGCCTTCAGCGCGGAGACTTCTTCGGTGAGGGCTTCGACCTTCTCGGTCAGCTTCTCGACCGACGTCGCCAGAGCGCCGATGTTCAGCGGCGAGAGGGTCTCGGTCACGGTCTTGCGGACCTGATCGATGCGGGTCTCCAGCGCCGCGCGGCGCTCTTCGCGGAACGACTTGGCCTGATCCATCAGCGAGGTGACGCGCTCGCCCTGCGGGGTCTTGGCGATGGAGGCGCGCATCTTGTCCTCGATCTCTTCACCCTTCACGACCAGCTGGTCGAAAGCCTCGTTGGCGCCGTGGGCGAGCTTTTCGACCGCGCCTTGCGTTTCCGAATAGATGCGGCCATAGGCGCCGACGCCGGCGAGCCAGATCTTGCGGGCGAGGTCCGTATCGACGGTCGCGGGGGCTTCAGTCGTCTTCAGTTCAGTCTTCTTGGAAGCGGGCATTTGGATCGTCCTTGAGGAAGTCAGGCCCTGGGGAGCGGGCCAATGCGGACCTCCTTAATGATGTCGTCTAGAAAGATCATTCTAACGACCAAGTGACGTTAGCGGCAGGTTTGCCACCGCGCGTCGCCCGCCTTAAGGTCACGCCCCTAAATGGGAGGACTTCATAATATGCGCGAAGCAGTCATCGTATCCTACGCCCGCACGGGCCTCGCCAAATCCGGTCGGGGCGGGTTCAACGTCACGCCGCCGATGTCAATGGCCGCGCATGCGATCAAGCACGCCGTCGCCAAGTCGGGGGTCGAGGCGGACTTCGTCGAGGACTGCATCTTCGGCAACAACGCCCACGCCGCGCCGAACATCGCGCGCCTCGCCGCGCTGCTGGCGGGCATGCCGAAGACGACGGCGGGAACCAGCGTGAACCGCTTCTGCTCCTCCGGCCTGCAGACGATCGCCATGGCGGCGAACCACATCCGCGGCGACGGCGCCGACTGCGTCGTGGCGGGGGGCGTCGAGAGCATCTCCATGCAGACCGGCGGCCTGCCCCGGGAAACCATTGACCCTGAGCTGTTCAAGGTCGCGCCGGACATCTTCATGGCCATGATCGACACCGCCGACATCGTGGCGGAGCGCTACAAGGTCAGCCGCGAGTATCAGGACGAGTATTCGCTGGAGTCGCAAAAGCGCATGGCGGCGGCTCAGGCTGCGAACAAGTTCGCCGACGAGATCGTGCCGATGGCCACCAAGATGAAGGTCGTCAACAAAGAGACGAAGGAAGAAAGCCTCGTTGACTACGTCGTCTCCCGCGACGAGTGCAACCGCCCCGACACGACCCTTGCGGGCCTTTCCAGCCTTCAGCCGGTGAAGGGCGAGGGCAAGTACGTCACCGCCGGCAACGCCAGCCAGCTCTCCGACGGCGCCGCCGCCGTGGTGCTGATGGAGGCCAAGGAAG
>CAIUZX010000401.1 GCA_903903715.1 uncultured Caulobacterales bacterium | reverse complement strand
GGCGTGGACATCGTCGATCCGAAGAGCCGCAGCCTCGTCGGCCACATCGTCCTGCCTGGCGCGCTGGAAGAGGCGGTCGCGGACGGTAACGGCCTGATCTATGTCAACGTCGAGGACAAGGCAGAAGTCGCCGTGATCGACACCCGCGCCAGGACCGTGGTCGGTCACTACCCGCTGACCGGCTGCGACGGCCCGACGGGCCTTGCGCTGGATCCGAAGGCGGGGCGCCTCGTCTCGGCCTGCGGCAACAAGGTCGCGGTGGTGACGGACGCCAAGACCGGGGCGATCAAGGGATTGCTCGCCATCGGCCCTGGCCCGGACGGCGCGGCCTATGACGCCAAGTCCGGCCTCGTCTTTGTGCCGACGGGCCTGGACGGCAAGCTGACGGCCATCGATGCGGCGGCGGTGAAGGTGGTCAAGATCCTCGACTCCGAAAAGAGCGCGCGCACCGGCGATCTCGACCCGGTCGGCGGGGTCTTCTATTCGGTCGCCGCAAAGTTCGAGGCGCCCAAGCCCGGCGTCGCCCGCACCCCCGCCATCCCCGGCACGGTGCATCTGGTCGCAGTCTCGATCCGCTGAGCCGCGTTGTGTTGAGGGACAGCTTGCGATGAGCACCGAGGACAAGGCCGCGACGGGCGCGTCGATGCTCAGCAAGGCGCCGCCCGCGATACTCGCCTTCTGGCTGGTGAAGATCTGCGCCACCACGGCGGGGGAGACGGGCGGCGACGCCCTGTCGATGAGCCTCAATCTCGGCTATGCGACGGCCAGCCTGATCTTCCTCGGCTTCTTCGTTGTGGCTCTGCTCTGGCAGCTCTCGACGGACCGCTACCGTCCGCTGGCCTATTGGACCATGGTGGTCGCCACCACCACGATCGGCACCACGACCTCTGACTTCCTTGATCGCACGGCGCACTTCGGCTACGTCTGGTCAAGCGCGTTCTGGCTCGCCCTGGTGGTCGTCATCCTGATCCTCTGGCGCGTCGTCTGCGGTCGCATCCAGGCCGACAAGATCATGGAGCGTCGGGACGAGGTGTTCTACTGGCTGGCCATCGTCTCCGCCAACACGCTGGGAACAGCGCTGGGCGACTTTGCGGCGGACGATACGGGCCTCAATCTCGGCTTTTTATTGGGTGCAGGTCTCTTCAGCGGGCTTCTCCTTCTGGTCGGCGTGCTGTGGCGATTGAAGGCCGTGCCGACGGCGGTGCTGTTCTGGGCGGCCTATGTGCTGACGCGGCCTCTGGGCGCCACGCTCGGCGACACGCTGACCAAGCCCTTGACGGCGGGGGGTCTCAATCTCGACCGGCTGGCGGCGACGGGGGTGATCCTTGCGATGATGGCCGTGATCGTGGTCGCTACACCGCGTCTGCGAAACGTCGCCGCAAAGGCGTAGGTCGCGATGCGTTCCTGGCTCAGACGTCTGGCGGCGGCGGGCGTCGTCTTCATGGCGATGACGAGCGCGGCCTTTGCGGGCCCGCCGTTCCTGACGGACGACCCGCAGCCAACGGACCTGCATCACTACGAGATCTACAGTTTCGCCGCCTTCGATCAGGCGCGGGGGCAGCGGTCCGGCGCGGCCGGCCTCGACTTCAACTACGGCGCGGCGGAGAATCTGCAACTGACCGCCGTGCTCCCTTACGCCTTCACCCGAACGGCGGAGGGGCGGGCGGGGGACCTTGGCCCCATCGAGCTCGCAGCCAAGTACAAGATCCTGCACCAGACGGGGTTTGGCCTGGACGTCGCCATCTTTCCGCGGATTTTCCTCCCCGCAGGTTCCGCGGCGGTGGGGCCAAGACACGCGGCGCTGCTGCTGCCCATCTGGGTCGGCAAGGATTTTGGCAAAACCAGCGTCTTCGGCGGCGGCGGCTGCACGATCAATCGTGGCGGCGGGTCGCAGGACTTCTGCCAGTGGGGCCTGACGGCCACGCACAAGATCACAGATCGCCTCACCCTCGGCGCCGAGGTCTTCCACCAGACCCCCGACGCCCGCCACGGCCGGGCGAGCACGGACTTAGGCTTCGGCGGAACCTATGATCTGAGCGAGCGCCTGCACCTCATGGCGACGCTGGGGCCGGGCGTTCAGAACCGGTCGGAGACCTCCAGCGTCCATGGTTATATCGCGCTGCTGACGACGTTCTGAGGCGACGTTTTGTTCGGGACAGGTGGGAACGGACCTGCCCTTGATTTCCGTCGAACTGTTCAAAAATTATTTTGTTTTCTGATTGTTAGGCAAGTTTTGTGGCGGTGAGGCTACAGTCGTCGGGTCACGATTGGTGGGCCTTATAAAATTCATATATTCCCAGACGAACTGTCATGGTTCTCGCGCGAACGACGACGTGTTCGGCCCGGCGGGCCCGAGTGCAGATTGCGGGAGCTTTTCATGTCGTTGTCGTCCTTCAGCCGGGGCCTTTTGGCCGCGGTCAGCCTTTCGGCCATATCCGGCGCAGCTTACGCCGCTGACGAGTCGCCCAACACGGTTCAATCTGTCGTGATCACAGCGCCGCGGGAAGAAGTCAAAGCCCGCGCCAAACAGCAGAACGCCCCCGTCATCGTCGACATTCAGTCGGCGGAGACCATCGCCAAATATCCGGACTACAACGCCGCTGAAGCGCTTGGCCGCATCCCGGGCGTGTCCTTGTCGACCGACACTGGCGAAGGCCGCTTCGTCAACATCCGCGGCATCGACGCGAACCTAAATGGCGCAACCTACGGCGGCATTGTGCTTCTCAACACCAACACCTTCGGCACGGCGGCCAGCGGCGGCGGCCGCGCGGTGGAATTTGACACGGTCCCGACCGGCGCCATTGACGGCATCCTCGTCTACAAGACCCTGTCTCCGGATCGGGAAGCTGAAGGTCTCGGTGGCCAGATCGAACTGACTCCGCGCTCGGCGAAGAACATCACCAAGCCCTTCTTCGAAGGCGAACTGGGCTGGGGCTACGAAAACCTGCACAACCACACCGGTCCGTTCACGGCCTCGGTCGCCGCCGGCGCCCGCTTCGGCTTCAACAACGGCCATCTGGTGGTGGAAGGCGACGGTCAGGAGACGGCCGTCGGTTCGGGCTGGGTATCCAACCCGACCCCGTTCTCCCTCGTCCTGCACGCTTCGCGCAAGGATGACCGCCGCGGGATCGACGACATCGAGGTCGGCGGCTTCGTCAATGACGGCGCCGTCGCGGGCAAGGACGTGCAAATCGTTGAGGAGGACTTCCGCCGGTACGACTACAACCGTCGTCGTTTCGGCTATGGTGGCGAATTCGACTTCAAGCCCAACGACAACCACAGCTATTTCCTGCGCGCCGACGTGGCGGGCTATATCGAGCACGCCCACAAGAACCACTTCTACGCCCTGATTGACGGCGCCGGCGTGCAGAACGGCAATGTGATCTCCGACGGTTTCGCGCCGGAAATGCAGACCGCGGACTATGACGAGACGCACCGGAACACGGTCATCGCGGTGGGCGGTACGGATCGCTTCAACGACCTCGTGATCGATTACCGTGCGGCCTACAGCCGCGCGACCTTCCTTCAGAACCATTACACAGGTTCAAAGTGGGATGGCGCTGACAGCTACTTCGTGACTTACAACAACATCACGAACTCGAACCACCCGCTCTTCCAGTTCTGGAAAGACGCGGCGCACACGATCAAGTTCAACCCTTCGGACGCTACGCAATACACCAACGCCGGCTTGAGCCGCTTCTATGAAAGCGATCACGACGAGGAAACCTCCTACGCCTTGAACGCGACCTATCCTGTCGCGTTGATGGGCAATACCGGGTCTTTGAAGGCGGGTGTCAGCGCCCGGCTGCGGCAGAAGGTCGTCAACGACAACAGCACGTCCGGGTCGACGTCCGACAGCCTGAGCGGCTACGTCTCGAACAGCGGTCAGAGCGATTACTATAACGGCTGGTACTCGAACGGCTCCTATCTTGACATCTACAAGATCAGAACCCTCGCAAACGCTAATCTCGGCGCGTTGAAGCCCTACGTGAAGCGTAATTTCAGCGACAAGGAGAATGTCTACGCGGCCTACGGCATGTATACCGTGGACATCGGCAAGCTGACGGTATTGACGGGCGTGCGTCTGGAAAGCACCGACGATACGTTCAACAACTGGGCCAAGAACAAGACGACGGGCGTTCTGTCGTACATCGCAGCGTCGAAAAGCTATACCAACGCCTTCCCGACCATCCAGTTGACCTATCATGTGCAGCCGGATGTGCAGGTCCGCGCGACCTGGTCGACCGGCATCGCACGCCCTGGTTTCACCCAGACCAGCGCCTATGCCGCCGCAGACTTCTCGGGCGCCGTCCCGACCGCCACCCGCGGCAATCCGAACCTACAGCCGACCACGGGCAACAATTTCGATCTCGATATCGAATACTACATGCCCAACGGCGGCATTCTGCAGTTTGGCCTGTTCGACAAGGAGTTCGACAACTACATCTTCCAGCACGTGTCGCGGAACGTCTATGATCCGCTGCTGGTCGACGCCACTCTGAACCCCTCCGGCAAGGGCACGGTGGTCAGCTATTCGAACGAGAGCGGTTACGCCCGCGGTATCGAAGCGGCTTACCACCAGAAGTTCACCACCCTGCCGGGCCTCTTTGCCGGTCTGGGCGTCGACGCGAACATCACCGTCGTCGACAGCCGCTTCCTGGAATACGAAGCCGCCGTCAGCGGAACGGGCCTCGATCAGCACGGCTCCTTGCCCGGCACGTCACACGTGACCTGGAACCTCGCCGGCTTTTATGAATTGCACGGCCTCGCCTTGCGCCTGTCGACTGAATATGTCGGCCGCAGCCTGTTTGGTCTCGGCGGTGACAAGTCGCTGGACGTGATCCAGGACAAGAAGCTCAACATGGACTTCACCGGCAGCTACCAGTTCGACAAGCACTGGACGGCCTTCCTCTCGGCAAAGAATCTGACGGACGCGCCGCTGCGCTACTTCGAGGGCGTGCACAACCGTCCGATCCAGCGCGAGTTCTACGGTCAGACCTATGAAGCGGGCATCCGCGCGAAGTTCTGATCTCAAACTTTAGTTCGCGTAGGTCGAGGGAGCGGGGGTCACACTCCGCTCCCTTTGCTTTTCCTGCGCCGCCTTGAATACAACTCCGGATG
>CAIUZX010000400.1 GCA_903903715.1 uncultured Caulobacterales bacterium | reverse complement strand
TGCCGATCGTCTCGCGCACGGCGTCCGGCAAAAGCTCCACATAGATCGGGTGCCGGGGGGCGAGATCGAGGATGAACTGCCCGTCGGTGGAGGCGCTCATCAGATCGGCTTCGTCAAAGGGCTGGCGGAAGAACCGCTGGCCCACCGTCTCCCAGAAGGGACAGGTCCCGTCCTCGTCGAACCAGCCGCGAAGCTCGGCCAGCACCGTATCCGCAAAGCGCTGCGGCTCGGCGCCGATCAGGAGATAGCGGGACTGGGCGAGCAATCGTCCTGCGCCCCCCGCCCTGCGCTCCGGCTTCAGGAACAGCGAGCCGACCTCGGACCAGCCCGAGCACTCGTTCACCAGCACCAGCGCTTGGTGGTCAAAACGAAGCCCAAGGGTCGGCGAGCTTTGCGCCATGGTCATGACGCGGAAGGAAAAGTGCGGCCGCTTCAGCCCCACCCCCGCCTTCACCCCGGCGACGCCCGCGATCTCCCCCGTCGCGTCATCCTCCAGCATCAGCGTGTACCAGCACTCCAGCGGCGCACGATGATTGGAGAAGCTGTGTTCGGAGATGAGCAGACGCTCGGTCAGGGTCGGGACATCGGTCGGCAGGCTCGTAAAACCGCGCCCCGAGAGATGCGCCATCTCCATCAGAGCGTCGAAATCCTTGGGTCCTGCTGGGCGAACAACGAGCATGGCCGCTTCTAGCGCGCCCGTTTCATAGGCGCCACCCCTAGCGTCAACCGCCCCGAGAGGCTTACGGCGCCTCTGCGTCAGACGGACGGCCGACCCGACTTTTTTCAATCGGCTCGGCCAGAAGCCTGCGCTCCTCCGGCGTGAAGTCCGCCACGAGTTTCCCAAGGCCCGTATTGAGGCGCGCGCGGATGGCCCCGGCGCCAGCCTGCGCTTCGGACAAGGCGCGCTCCGCCTTCGCGGCGTCATAGGGTTCAGCCGCGAGCGCCTCCGCCGCGTGGCGTCGCAGGGTCCGCAGCCGGTGGATCGGCTCGGCGAGGTCGTCCCCCGTCGCTCGGAGATAATTCTGTAACGCCGTCCGGTGCGCAGGCGTGAGCTTGCGCGACACGGCCCACAGGCTGGTCCCTGTCGCCGGAGAGGTCGAGGCGCCCGACTCCGCGCGAAGCTGCCCCGCCCGCCACATCACAACACCTGCGCCCACACCGGCGCCGATCGCGAACAGGTTGAGCGTCAGCGACACGATCAGCAGGAGGTTGGCAGGGGCGCGTTCAGCCATCAGGTCGGGCCTGCGGACGTCGGCTCGGCGCCGGTCGGAATATCGGTCTGCACCGCGCTCGCCAACGCATCCTGCCGCGCGGCGGTCAGGGCGCCGCCGCTCATCGCCGTGCCGACGAGGAGCCCGGCGCACACCGCCAGCGCCGCCGCGCCCGACAGCACCGGCTGACGCAGGCGCCAGCGCAGCCAGGCGAAGTCCACGAAGACCAAAGGTCGTTTGGCGGACGCCGAAGCGAGCACAGCCGCCCGCAGCGCATCAGACGGCGGCTGGTCCGGCGCGAAGACAAGCAGCTGATCAAGGTTCCGCTCCGCAGCCAGAATCCCTTCGGCCCGCGCCGGATCAAGGCCGATCAGCGCCCGCGCCGCTTCGCGGTGGACCTCCGGCCAGCGGGTGATATCCGCGCCATAGGTCTCCGCCCGCATGGCGAAGGCGTCCCACTGCAACTCGTGTTCGGTTGTTCCGCCTGGCTGGATCATGATCAGGATGTCCTCGACAGGTCGGCGAGCGAAACGCGCAGAGTGCGCCGGGCCCGTGACAGGAGGCTTTCCACGGCCTCAACGCTCAAGCCCATCAACTCTGCGGCGTCAATATTTGACAACTCTTGATAATGACACAAGACGATCGCCTCACGTTGGCGCACCGGCAAGGCCTGAAGCGCCCGATCAATCGCCGCCGCCAGATCCTCCCGCTGCAAGAGATGTTCCGCGTTGGGCGACGAGTCGGCCACGTCCGGCGGCTCGGCCATCAGGGTCTCGCGGCGCTTGCGCAGACGGTCGTAGCAGAGGTTCAGCGCCACGCGGTGCATCCAGGTGTCGAACTTTCCGCCGCCCGGCCGCCAGTTCGCCGCCTGCCGCCAGGCGCGCACGAACACTTCCTGCGCCACGTCCTCCGCTTCCTGCGGATCACCAAGCAGCCGGCGCGCCAGCGCCGTCATGCGCGGGAGCTTTCGGTTGACCAGCGTGCGGATCGCGAGCTGGTCCCCCTGCCCCACCCGACGCACGAGGTCTTCGTCCGGATCGACGGCGGCGCGATTTTGG
>CAIUZX010000399.1 GCA_903903715.1 uncultured Caulobacterales bacterium | reverse complement strand
TCCGACTGGCGGCCGACCTGAATCGATCGACATGCTCAGCCTGCGTGAGCGGGAATGTCTGCGGCTAGTGCACCAGGGGCTGAATTCCAAGGAAATCGGCCTAGCGCTGAAACTCTCGCCCCACACGGTCGACCATCATCTTCGGCATTCGATCCGCAAGCTGTCGAGCGGGGACCGGCGCGCCGCCGCCCGCGCCCTCGCTGCGCAGGAGTCTGACGATCCCATCGTCAGAGATTGGCTACGTCAAACGCTGTCGCTGGTCAGCGCCGCAGGTCTCGTGATGGATGAGCTGGCAGAGGCGAGCACATCCCATGGAACAGACGAACATCATCGCGTTGAACAAGGACGACTACCTGCCGAGGTGGAAGTGGAGCGATCTGGCTCTGATACTGGCGGAATCTCTGCCAGCCTATCAGCAGCCGCTGATGGAGCACCTCCTCTACACGCTGAAGGCGGACGCGCAGGGTTTGTCTTCCGAGGAAGTGCTGTCGGACATTCTGGTGGCGATACGTTTGGCCACCAACAAGCGCATGTCTCTGTCGCACCTGGAGTCAGCCGCCAACGCGAGCTGACGCTGGTCGAGAAGTCGGCGGCGGTCATCGGCATGGCCATCACGGTGCTGATGGTGCTGAGAGTGGCGATGCCGCCGATCGTATCCTACCTGCATGCGCTGCATGCGGCGGGCTTTATCTGAGTATCTGAGCGCCTACCCTGACATCAACCTGGCGCCCCCCGTGGGCCCAAAGCACGTGAGAGATTTCATGGATCGCACAGACGTGGCCGAACGGACGGCCAAGCTCATCTTCGAACTCGAAGATCTGATCGACGCCACCCTGAACAAGAGCGGCGAACTTGTCTCGCACCTCCCCGCCGCCCGCATCGAAGCGGGGCTGTCGGCGACCTACGGACAGAAGGTGTTCGAAAACACAGGGCGTCTGGTCAACCACCTCATAGACGCCCGCCGGGCGATGGTGGAGACGCACAACGGCTGTGAAGCCATGCGTCGCAGCCTTCGCATCCAGCTCGGCGGCGGACAGATCAAGCCACCGAGCGCAGAAACGCGCTTTGAGGTCGTCGCCGGCGACAAGGTCGCCTGAGCCCTTGGCCGTGCGGCCATACATGACCGGAGACATCCATCTCGCATGACTTGGCCGCACGCCATACTCACCGTGCTTCTGTTGGGACTGAACCTCTATGTCCTGCGCAATGGCGATCGACTTGAGCGCCTCCTCGCGGCGGCGCTTCTCGTCGACGGTCTTGTGAATGAGCTGACCCAGAACCGCGTCGACTTCGGCGCGCCGCAGTACGGATGGTTGGCTGGCGACTCGGTTCTGCTCGCGGGCGTTATCGCCATCTGTGTCGTGTCGCAGAAACGCTGGCCCCTGGTGGGTACGGCCTTTCAAATTGTCACTGTTTATTACGACGGCGTGAGGATCTTCGACAAAAGCGCGGATCCCTGGACCTACATCACCTATCTGATCATTGTCAGCGCGGGCCTGCCCATCACGATGTTCGTCGGAGTCATTCTGCGGACACACCGGGCGGCGGGCGCGGGCCTCAAGGGGAGAGTCTGATGCTCACCGACGAGACGGTTTCCGATGAAGTCTGCCAAAGCCTGCTCGATCTCGACACGCAGGTCAGTCAGGGCGTGGCGCAAAGGGTCGCACTGGCCACCCTCGCCGGCGCGATGCGGGCCATCTTCGAGATCAATCACGACCGGCTGGACCCGATGCGTCTGCGCCAGCTTGTCATGAGCCAGCTGCAGCAGGCCTCGCCGGAGTGCCGCAGCATCTTCGGGCCCCTGAATTGATCAGGCCGTCTCGCCTCGCCACGATAGGAGCGCCGCGCCCAGCCCATCCTTGAGCGGCCCAAGATGGGCTTCGAACCGCGTCCAGTGGTCGAGGCCCTCGCGATAAATCGGCCGTCGGACCTGCTCCGAACTCACCGTCCGCACGGCGCGGGTATTCTCGTAGAATTTGAGGCATGCCGGTTCAAAATCGAGCCCGCAATAGTCGAGCAGGCGCCGCACCTCGCCTTCGGTGCTCTCGACGAGATCCTCATAGATCACCCGATGAACCCGACCTGGCAGCACCTGATCCATGTGCCGCATCAGCGCGACATAGTCGGCATAGTAACGGCCGAGGTCCGTCAGATCGTAGGAAAAGCCCTGCCCTTGCGCGAAATGCTGCTTGAAGGCCGAAAAACAGGACGCCATCGGATACCGACGCGCGTCGATGATCTTCGCCCGTGGCAAGATCAGATGTAACAGGCCGATATGGCGGAAATTGTTCGGCATCTTGTCGATGAACAGGGGCTCGCCCCCACGCCGGTAGATCCGCGCGCCTTCGAGATACGCCGCGCCGAGCTCTGCGAACCGGTGATGCGGCAAGGTCGCCAGCGCATCGGGCAGCCCAGCCCCGCCGCAAGCGCGGCTCTCACGATCAAGGGTCTGCGCGATC
>CAIUZX010000398.1 GCA_903903715.1 uncultured Caulobacterales bacterium | reverse complement strand
GAGCGCTTCGGCGCCTGGGCGGCTGGATACTTCGACGAAGGGCAGGCGCTTTGGGCCGCGCCGCGCGGTAGAGGCGCCTATGGCGCCTGGCGCGCCGTCGCGACCCATGATCTGACGCCCGAGATTGTCGGCCTTGCCGGCTTTGCGACCCATGTCTCGGAGGCGCCGGAAGCTGCGCCGGACGCAGTTGCGAGCGTGGTGCAGCGGATCGCAATCCCAGCCGAGGCGCTGGAAACCTACTTCCATCAGATGCTGATGACGCTTGGCGGCTGGGCGCAATATGCCCGCTATCGGCTCTGGCAGGCGGAGCTCGGCAGGGCTGAGGACCCGACTATCACCGACTTTCTGGCGGTCCGCCTGGTCTGGGAAGCGGCTCTTTTCGATCAGTATGAGGATCAGATCGCCGATCGTTGGAAAGCGGTTGTCGCGACACATTCCGCGCCGGTCACTCCAATCGCCGACCACGTCGTCGACGCTATTCTGCAAGAAGCGGCGGAACGCGCGGCGCAGCGGTCCTTGGCCGAAACGCTGGCGAGCCCGGGCGCGCTGACGACGGACAGCCGCCCCGCGCTTCAGGCCGCATTCTGCATCGATGTTCGCTCCGAAGTGTTTCGGCGGGCGCTGGAATCCGTTGACCCGGATATCCAGACCCTGGGGTTTGCCGGGTTCTTCGGCCTGACGGCATCGCATCGCCGTTTTGCATCCGATGTGCAGGAACTCCGGTTGCCTGTGCTCCTAAATCCGGGTTTGACCACACGTTCTGGCGGCCCCGATGACGCCGAGGCGGACCAGTCGGCGCGGTTCAAGGCGCGCGCGAAGCGGGCGTGGGGTCGCTTCAAACTTGCAGCCGTGTCCTCCTTCGCCTTCGTCGAGGCCACCGGACCGGTCTATGCCAGCAAGCTCGTGAGCGATGCGCTGGGACTCCACGCCACCCCCGCGCCGAACGATCCCGCGCCCCGTCTTGATCCTGCTCTCGATCTCGCAACGAGGACCAAGGCGGCTGAGACGGTGCTACGGGCCATGTCGCTGACGACCAACTTCGCGAAGCTTGTCCTGTTGGCCGGACACGGCGCGAGCGTGGTCAACAACCCCCACGCCAGCGGGCTCCATTGCGGAGCCTGCGGCGGTTATTCTGGCGAGGTCAATGCGCGGCTTTTGGCGGCGTTGCTGAATGACCCGCAGGTGCGAGCGGGCCTCGTTCCACAAGGGATCGAGATCCCCGCCGACACGCTGTTCCTGGGTGCATTGCATGACACGACGACGGACGCGGTCACGCTCTATGCGGACGATCATCCCTCCGCACGTGATCAGTCCGATATCCGCCAGGCGAAAGTTTGGCTTGAAGCGGCAGGCGTCATCTCAAGGGGCGAACGGGCTTTGCGTCTGCCGAGAGCGGCAGGTGAGGGCAGTCTCACGCGCCGCAGCCGCGACTGGGCCGAGGTACGGCCGGAGTGGGCGCTGGCGGGATGCAAAGCGTTCATCGCCGCGCCGCGTCGGCGAACAGCGGGCAAGACCCTGGAGGGGCGCGCCTTCCTTCATGACTATGACTGGAAGGCGGACAAGGACTTCGGCGTTCTCGAGTTGATCCTGACCGCGCCTGTGGTTGTCGCGAGCTGGATCAGCCTGCAAT
>CAIUZX010000397.1 GCA_903903715.1 uncultured Caulobacterales bacterium | reverse complement strand
TGTGCTGGGCGAGGATGTCCAGCGCCCCCTCATGCGGCGGATCGGGGTCGAGGTCGTTCTCCGCCACCGCCGCCCGCGCCGCCTGACACTCCAGCATCTCGAAACGGTGGGCGGGAACCAGAATGGCGCGGCTGGCCTCGTCCATCCGGTGATTGGCCCGGCCGATCCGCTGGATCAGGCGGGCGGAGCCCTTTGGCGCGGCGAGCTGGATGACGAGATCGACCGCCCCCCAGTCGATGCCAAGATCCAGCGTCGAGGTGCAGACCACGGCGCGCAGCTCCCCCCTCGCCATCGCCGCCTCCACCTTGCGCCGCTGCTCCGCCGCGAGGCTGCCGTGGTGCAGGGCGATGGGCAGGTTGTCGTCGTTGAGATCCCACAGGGCCTGAAAGGCGATCTCCGCCTGGAAGCGGGTATTGACGAAGACGAGGGTGACGCCAGCGCCTTTGATGACGTCATAGACCTCGGCCATAGCGTGGCGGGCGGTGAAGCCAGACCAGGGCACCCGGTTCTGCGAGATCAGCACGTCCACAACCGGCGGGGCGCCGCGGGCGCCGCGGACGATGCGCACGGCTGCGCGGCCGGGCTCGGGCGGGCTCAGCCAGTCCGCCAGGGCCTCCGCGTCCGGCACGGTCGCCGACAACCCGACCTTGCGGAGCTTTGGACTCAAGGCCTGCAGGCGCGAGAGGCCCAGGCTCAAGAGGTCGCCGCGCTTTGAGCCATGCAGGACGTGGATCTCGTCCAGGATCACCGTGTCGAGGGCGCTGAAATAGTCCACAGAGCCTTCCCAGGCGCAGAACAGGGCGAGCTGTTCGGGGGTGGTCATCAGGATGTCCGGCGGCGTCACCCGCTGGCGGCGCTTCTTGGCCTCATTGGTGTCGCCGGACCGCGTCTCGCAGGTGATCGGAAGCCCAAGCTCCTCGATGGGGCTGAGGAGATTGCGGCGCACATCGACGGCGAGGGCCTTCAGGGGCGAGATATAGAGCGTGTGCAGCCTTGGCCGGTCATTGGCGGGCGGGCGGCGCGACAGGCTGATCAGGCTGGGCATGAAACCCGCCAGGGTCTTGCCGCCCCCCGTCGGCGCGATCAATAGCGCGTCGACGCCGTCCTCCGCCGCCGCGATCATCTCCAGCTGATGCGGCCGGATCGACCAGCCGCGACGAGCGAACCAGTCGGCGAATTCCAGGGGCGGCGAGGACGCGGCGGCGATCATGCCGACAGCTTAACTGTTCCCGTTCCGTTCGGGAACCTGAGCCGCAAAAAGACTGCCGGAATGTGCACTTCAAATTTACCCCGATCCCCTAAGCATTGAGATCCAACCTTGGAATGTTTCTTATGGTCGATCGCGCTATTCGAAAGTTGAGCAATATTAACCACTCGGCCTCGACCAGCCGAGTGCTCAATCTCAATAAGATCTACAACATGCACGGGCAGGAGCCGGACTACGCGGAAAAGCCCCTGTTCAATAATCGATTCCTCAATCAGTCGATCATTCTCAAGCACCGTCTTCGGCAAAACGAGCTGGAGCTTTTTGACGACCACCGATCCGTGGTGACGAAGATCATTCTGCCGATTGACCGGCTCGATCTGCGCTCCGGCGGTCAGTACATGTTCCTTGGCCAGCGCGGCGAAGAGTCCGTGCTCTCCCATTTTCTGAGCGATGCGACGTCGATGGGCGGGTCGGACCGCAAGGTGCTTGCGGTGCTCGACAGCCTGCCCTCATTCGACCCGTTCCTGGTCCGAGAACATTTGCGGCGCAAGGGTATCGAGCCCGCAACCTGCTATTTCAACATCTCTCCGGCCGACCAGCGCCGCATGCTGGGCTTCGTCGAGCAGGAGATCAGCGAGCTTGCGGGCCTGTCCGTCAGCGGCAGCCCGAGACTGCACGAGTCCGTCGCGGCCCTCGCCGTCAAACTGATGTCCAACGAGACGGCGGAGGAGATGGAGCCTCTGCGCGCAGCCATGCGCATGGACCG
>CAIUZX010000396.1 GCA_903903715.1 uncultured Caulobacterales bacterium | reverse complement strand
CTGATCGACGATCTCGCGCACTCCATTATCGGTCATGAGTCCGCGGCCTTCATGCCGCTGGTGTTCAGCCTGTTCGGCTTCATCGCCACCATGAACCTCTTGGGCATGTTCGTGGTGCCGTTCACCCCGACCTCTCAGCTCGCCGTGACGGCGACGCTGGCCATGGTCACCATGGGCATCGTGCTGGTGGTCGGTTTCTGGAAGAACGGGTTCGGCTTCTTCAAGCTATTCGTGCCGTCGGGCGTGCCGGTTTTCCTGCTGCCGCTGATGATCCCGATCGAGGTGATCTCGTTCCTTGTGCGCCCGCTGACCCTCGCCCTGCGTCTGTTCGGCAACATGCTGGGCGGGCACGTGGTGCTCAACATCTTCGGCAGCTTCGTGGTGTCTCTCGGCCTTCTCGGCCTGATGGGCGGCGTGGCCAGCCTCGGCTTCGCCGCAGCGGCCCTGTCGCTCACCAGCGTCGTCGCCCTGATCGCGCTGGAGTTCATCGTGGCCTTCCTGCAGGCCTTCGTGTTCGCCGCGCTGACCTGCGTGTACCTCAACGACGTCGTCAATCTGCACAGCCACTAAGGGCGACGCCGCTTTAGCTTTCTTTCCTCCACTCCAAGCTTCTCTCAAAAGGAATATCGAAATGGACGTGACTGCCGCAAAGTATATCGGTGCGGGCCTCGCTATGCTCGGCATGATCGGCGCCGGCATCGGCCTGGGCATCCTGTTCGGCAACTATCTCGCCGGCGCCCTGCGTAACCCCTCCGCCGCCGCGGGCGAGCGTCCGATGCTGTTCCTCGGCATGGCGCTGACCGAAGCTCTGGGCATCTTCGCCCTCGTCATCGCCTTCATCATCCTCTTCGTGAAGGTCTAAGACCAGAACCATGGCTGAAGCCTCCGACACCATCGCGACCGCCGAAGCCCCGGCGAAGGGGTCGGCGGGCATGCCGCAGTTCGACTTCGCCTACTGGCCGGGTCAGATCGTGTGGGCGCTGATCATCTTCGTCAGCCTCTACGTGCTCATGTCCCGCATGCTGCTGCCCAGGGTTCGCTCTGCTCTGCAGACCAGGGCCGCGAAGATCGAAGGCGACATGGAGGAGGCGCGCCGTCTGCGCGCCGAAGCGCAAGGCCAGGCCGACGCCGCCGCCAAGGATATCGCCGACGCCAGGACGCGGGCCCAGCGCACCGCATCTGACGCCAAGGCCAAGTCGGCTGAGGAGGCGAAAGCCCGTCAGTCGGCCCTTGAGGCGGAACTGAACCAGAAGATCGGCGACGCCGAGACCCGCATCCGCGCCAATCGCGACGCGGCCATGAGCAATGTCCGCGGCATCGCCGCTGACACCGTCGTGGCTATTTCCGAGAAGCTCACGGGCGAAGCGGCCTCGGCCTCGGAAGTGGTGACGGCGCTCGACGCTGTCGCGGCGAGCAACTAGGGCTGATCTGCCCAGGAACATGATGATGGAAAACCTCTCCGAGATCTTCAGCGACGCGGAAGCCTGGGTCGGGATCGGCTTGATCCTGTTCTTCGGGTTGATCACGGTTCTGAAGGTCCCAGGCGCCGCCGCAAAAGCCCTGGACGACCGCGCGTCCAAGATCCAGGCGGCGCTCGATGAGGCGCAGGCCCTGCGGGACGAAGCCACCGTGCTCCTCAACTCCCTGCGTCAGCAGCGGGCGGATAGCGAGCGCCAGGCGGCGGCGATGATCGCTGCTGCGGAAGCGGAAGCCAAGCGGCTGGAGGCGGAAGCCAAGGCCAAGCTGGAAGAGCAGATCGTCCGCCGCACGGCTCTGGCCGAGCAACGCATCAAGCTGGCGGAGCAGCAGGCGACTCAGGACGTGAAGGCGGCAGCCGCCGAACTCGCTGCAGCAGCGACGGAACAACTGCTGATCCAGCGGTTGCAAGGCCGCAAGACTGATCCGTTGATCGACGCCGCCTTGCCTGATCTCGCCGCGCGTCTTCAGTAGCTTTCGGCGGGCCGATCCACTCTGACTACGGATTGAGCAGTTCGGCGCGCGTTTGCACTCGAAACGAGCGCGCCGTCTGGTGTTGAAAAGTATTCATTCGCCTTGAGGGCGCGCTTCGACCTAATGTCGATTCGCGCGAAAGCTTCGGCAGGCGATACCTTGCTTCAGTCTACGAAACTGATGATCGGTCGAAAGTACAAGGTCAAAACCGACCTTGCCGACGCACCCTCGAGCTTCGTGCGCGGGGAGGTGCTGACCTTCGTGCGGGCGACAAAGTCGGCTGCGGAGGAGCATGTGATCTGCGAGTTCCGCGCCCAGGATCACGGGCTGAAATACCTCGACTTGTCTGGATCAACCTGCCGCGACTGGCGAGATTTGCTCACGCCGGTCGGCTGGCTCTGAGCTGAAGTCTTTTCAATATCCCGCGCGAACGCGCTCAAGTCCCCGTCGCATCCGCTTCAGCTGCATGTCGATCTCCGCCATGGTGCGGTTGAGCGCGCCTTCGTCGTCGCGCCAGACCACAAGGATCCGGGTCCAGACCGCCGTCATGGTCGCGATGCGGGCGGCGCCCTTCAGTCCGCCCGTATCTATCCCTGAGGCCTCCAGCAGCGCCCGCGCGGTACGCGGCAGGCGTGGGCCAAGGGCGGCCAGCCCCTCAGACCGTCCGATGGCCACCAGCGCCGCGCGGTGAGGCTCCATGGCCTCCAGCCGCGCCATTACGGCCTCGAACAACCGGTCATGCGGGTCCGCCGCCGGCTCTAGCTCCGCCGTCGTAAGCGCAGCGCGGTCAAAGCGGGCGGACAGCCGCTCCAGCAGGGCCGCCTTGCCCGGCGCCTTGGAATAGAGATCAGCAAAGGTGACGCCCGCCGCCACGGCGATATCCCGCAGGGTGATGTCGGCCCATAGCCGTTCCTCCGCTAGGGCGAGAGCGGCGTCCGCCGCCGTGTCCAGGAGATGAGGCGCTTGGGTTTCGGTGACGGTTGTCGTCGACGGCATCAGCCCGTCCTTTCCTGTTCCACCGATACTTAGGCGCAGTGGCGTCCTGCGCCAACCGCCTCAGCCCAGGTCTTTCGCCCGGGCCACACCTGCGGCCACGGCCCGCACCATCAGTTCGTTCAGCCCCGGGTCGCCGAGCAGCACGCTGAGCGCGGCGGATGTCGTCCCGCCGGGAGACGTGACCTGCAGGCGCAGATCCATCGCCGCCTCGCCTGTGACATCCATCAGATGGGCGGCGCCGATCACGGTCGCGCGGGACAGCTCGGACGACACCGCCTCGGGCAGGCCCGCCGTGACCCCGGCGGCGGTCATCGCTTCGACAAGAGCGTAGAGATAGGCGGGACCGGAGCCGGACACCGCCGTGGCGGCGTCCATCAGATCCTCCGAGGCGAGATCCACGACCTTGGCCAAGGGGCGGAAGACGGCGTGGGCGGCGGCTCTGGCCGCCTTTTCCCGGGCGTAGACGCTGGCGACGCCCTTGGCGACCGCGACGGCGGTGGTCGGCATCACCCGCGCCACAGGCCTGGAACCGAAGACGGCCTCGAGGTCCGCAAGGCGAACACCGGCGGCGATGGAGACGATCAGAGCGCCTGGCGCGAGATGCGGCGCGATGCTCTCGGCGACTTCCCGCCAGATCTGCGGCTTCACCGCCAGAACGACGGTTTTGGCCGTCACCAGACGATCCCTGCGGGGGTTCAGCTCGGCGCCCTGCCGCGCCAGCGCCGTGGCGTCGGGCTCCGGATGCGGGTCGATCAGGAGAAGGTCCGACGCGCGGGTGGCGCCCATCTTCACGAGGCCGAACGCGATGGCCGATCCCATCTTGCCGGCGCCGAGGAAGAGAAT
>CAIUZX010000395.1 GCA_903903715.1 uncultured Caulobacterales bacterium | reverse complement strand
GTGTGCCGACGCTTCGCCAAGCTTGGATATGTCGCCATCGCGCCGAACTTCTTCTTCCGCGCCGATCCCACCAATACGCTTCCCGCGCTCACCGACTTCACCGCTATCTTCAAGATTGTCGCGACCGCCGGAAACGAGCAGGTGATGGGTGATGTCGCTGCGACGATCAGTTGGGCGAAGACTCAGACATTTGTTGATCCGTCACGCCTGGCGCTGACGGGCTTCTGCTGGGGCGGCGGCGTCGCGTGGATGGCGGCCGAACGCTTTGCCGACCTGAAGGCGGCGGGCGCCTGGTACGGCGGCCTCACCCCCCGTCCGCCGGGGACGCCACTCTCCGAGCCCGGCCGGAAGTGGCCGATCGAGGGCGTGGCGGATCTGAAGGCTCCGGTGCTCGGACTTTACGGCGGCAAGGACAAGGGCATTCCGGAAAAGGACGTTCAGGCGATGCGCGACGCGCTCAAGGCCGCCGGCAAGACCGAGAGCGACTTGATCCTCTATCCTGACGCCGAACACGGGTTTCTGGCGGATTACCGGGCCAGCTACAACGCCGCCGCTGCGTCGGACGCATGGGGCAAGCTCCTGGCGTTCTTCAAAGCGCATGGCGTGGGTCCCGGACCGAAATAGGGTCAGGGGCATGGAGCGGGCAGAGGGAATCGAACCCTCACGAGCAGCTTGGGAAGCTGCCAGGCTACCACTACATCATGCCCGCAGCGGCCAACGGACCTTTTAATCAAGATTGTCCGACGTGTCAGCCACTGAATGTGAAGTCGCGGGGGCCCTTGCAACACAAGGCTGACTTTGGCCCCTAACAGGCGTAGGCTGACGTGCATGCAAGATCATCCGCACACACTTGATGCCGGTGAGCCTTCACCGAGCGGGGGTCGCCGTCACGCGGACCACGGCCACGGCCCCCACGACCATGGCCATGGTCACGGGCATCACCATCATCATAACCACGCTCCGACAACCGCTGAGGGCTTCAACAGGGCGTTCCTGGTCGGTGTCGTCTTGAATTCGAGCTTCGTCGTCGCCGAAGCCGTCTATGGACTGATCAGCGGCTCCATGGCGTTGATTGCAGACGCTGGCCACAATATGGGCGACGTTCTCGGTCTGCTGGCGGCCTGGGGCGCCAGCCGATTGGCGACACGCAGACCGAGCGCGCGTTTTACCTACGGTTTCCGCTCGAGCTCCATGCTGGCGGCTCTTTTCAACGCGGTCCTGCTTCTACTGGTGACGGGCGCGATAACCTACGAGTCCATCCGTCGTCTGTTCGAACCGGGCGTCGTGGCGGGTCCGATCGTGATGATCATCGCCGCGATCGGGATCGCGGTGAACGGAGCGACGGCCGCCCTGTTCGCCTCCGGCCGCAGGGGTGATTTGAATCTCCGAGGGGCCTTCCTGCACATGGCGTCTGACGCCCTCGTCTCCGCCGGCGTGGTCGTCGCGGGCGCTGTGATCTGGGTCACAGGTTGGACACTCCTCGATCCCCTGGTCAGCCTCGTCATCTCCGGCTTGATTGTGCTCAGCACCTGGAGCCTGTTGCGCGAGGCCCTGTGGATGGTGATGCAGGCGGTCCCAGATGCGATTCGACCTGACGACGTCACGTCCGCCTTAATGGAGATGCCGGGCGTAAAAGGCCTCCACGATCTGCACATCTGGTCGATGAGCACGACGGAGACGGCGCTCACCTGTCACCTTGTCATGCCGGACGGACATCCGGGAGACCCGTTCCTGAATGACGCGCGGCGCATGTTGAAAGACCGCTACCGGATCAGCCACGCCACATTGCAGGTCGAACTGAACGAGAATTGCGAGTGTCCGCTTCACAGCGCCGCCGCGTGAACACAAGGCTTTAGCCGGGGCTAGACCGCGCCCTCCGAACGCAGAAAGCGTTCAAGCCGTTCGCTAGACACCCCCTTTTCGACGAAAGTTTCGCCAATCCGCCGGGGCAGGACAAGCGTGACTGATCCGCTTTCAGCCTTCTTGTCCTGGCGCATGTGATCGATCAGCCGCTCGACCGAGAAATGCTCTTCTCGAACCTGTGCGAGCTGTGTCGGAAGTCCCGCCGCGTCGATGGCGCGAACCGCGCGCTGGGCATCGACGTCCAAACAGATCCCCTCTGAGGCGGAAAAACGAAAGGCCAGAGCCATGCCCGCGCCCACAGCTTCGCCGTGAAGGAGGGCGTCGCCAAAGCCTGTTTCCGCCTCCAGCGCATGACCGAACGTGTGGCCAAGGTTCAGCAGGGCTCGCCGACCCGCTTCGCGTTCATCCTCGGCGACGATTTCCGCCTTCATCGCCACCGACCGTTCCACGGCTTTGGCCAACACGTCGTGGTCCATCGCCAGCAATCGGTCACTGTCATGCTCGAGGCCCTCGAAAAACGCGAGGTCGCCTAACAGGCCATATTTCAGCACTTCCGCGTAGCCGGCCTTGAGCTCTCGAAGCGGCAGGGTGGAGAGCGCGTCAAGGTCAGCCAGAACCCGGCGTGGTTGATGAAAGGCGCCGATCAGGTTCTTTCCCCGCGGCGTGTCGATGGCTGTCTTCCCACCGACGGAGGAGTCGACCTGCGCCAGCAAGGTGGTGGGGATTTGCACGAAGTCGATCCCGCGCTTGTATATGGCGGCGGCGAAGCCCGTCAGATCCCCGATCACGCCGCCGCCTAGCGCCGTTATGACGTCCCCTCGATCTAGCTGCGCCGCCAGCAGGCGGTCGCACAAGTCAGCGAGGCCGTCAAAACTCTTGGTCTGCTCCCCCGGCGGCAGAACGATGAACTCCGCTGAAATTCCCGCATCTTCCAGGCCTGCGCGAACTGTCTCGCCATGCAGACGCGCCACCGTCTCGTCCGTAACGACTACGGTCCGGCGGCGTGGGATCACGTCCAAAAGCGCCGCCCCGGCCTTGGCCAACATCCCAACGCCGATCCACACCTCATAGGCGCGACCATCGAGGGCGACTTTGACAATCCTATGCTGGCTCAAGACTTCATCTCCACATGTCGCCTGAGCCCTTCAAGTACGAGCTCAAGGCTAGCGGCATGCGACATCTCGCCGGTGTCTATAACGATGTCGGCCTCAGCATATGCCGGATAACGCGCCTCAGCCTGCGCCTGCAACACCACCATCGGATCCTTACCCGCCACCAACGGGCGGGTGTCCTTTCGGGCGACACGGCGGGCAAGCACATGAAGGTCAGCCCGGAGCCAGACCGATATGGCCCGCGACTTGATCAACGCCCGCGTCTGAGGCTGGACGAAGGCCCCGCCGCCGGTCGCGAGCACATGAGGTTCATCCTCGAGCATACGTCCGATTACCCGCCGCTCACCTGCGCGAAATTCGTCCTCTCCACGCTCAGTGAAGATTTCCGCAATAGACCGTCCGGCAGCCGTTTCAATCGCCTCGTCCGCGTCACGGAACGGCAGCTCCAGCACTGCGGCCAGGCGCTTCCCGATGCTGGTCTTTCCAACGCCCATCAAGCCGACAAGCGCGATCGTACGGGAACGAAGATCGGGGGTTGAAACTGGGCTTTTGGTGTGTTCGGTCATGTGGGGATGGCGTTTATCATATCGGCGGGTCGAGCGCACAGACCCGGTCTCTGCAGCGTCCGACTTTCGCCGTGAAGCCCGATTATCGCTGAGCGGTCTAGCTGTTCCGTTGGGTGTTCGATCTCTGGAGGGTCAAAATGTCCGTCTCCCGTTGCGCATTGCTCGCCGTCCTTGTTTCCGGGCTGGCTGCGTCAGCGTGCTTTGCACAGACGTCACCCGACGCACCTGTCGCGTCCGTCGACGCCAAGCCGCTCGCCTCTCTTGACCTGTTCAGCGCGGGGGCGCGGACGACCGGGCTGCCCGCCAGCCTCTGGAAGGGCGCTTCTGCGGACCTCGCGCATCGCGTACTCGCCGGGCTCGGCCATCAGCCCATGGAGCCGGGCCTCGCCCAATTGGCCAGAGATTTGCTCGAAACGGCCGCTGCGGCTCCAGATGGCGCCGACGCAGACGCCGACCTCGCTGGCGAACGAGTGTTGAGCCTGATCCGGCTGGGCGACCTCGACGCTGCACGGGCGATACTTGCCCGTTCGCCGGGCGTAGCGGGACGGCCACGTCTGTCACAAGCGGCCGCTGACCTCGCCCTGTGGACCGGAGATCCGGACCGGGCATGCGCCGTGGCCGATACCCTGTCCGACGGTCGGGACGCCCCATACTGGCTGCAGCTTCGCGCGTTCTGTCAGATCAGGGCAGGCAAACCGGACCAGGCGCAGCTCGCCCTCGACTTCGCCGCCCAGTCCGGGGCCAGGAATGCGCAGCTCCAGCATCTGGTTGCGGCGGCGCAGGGCGTTAGGTCGGCTGGCGGCGATCCTGCCCAGGCGTCGACGGCCCTTGGCTTCGCCATTTCGCGCCTCGAAAAGGCGGACTTCTCAGGGGCGACGCCGTCCGCAGCGCCACCGGCTCTGATTGCCTTGTCGACCGATGAAACCCAAACCGGCGACGTCCGACGCAAAGCGGCCGCGAGGCTCCTCGCCTCGGGGGCATTCTCTGCAGAAGCGGTTCGCAGCGCCCTGCGCGCACAGGTCGGGCCAACGCCGGCTGCGCCTGCACCCCAGACCGGACTCCGGAAGGGGCGTCACGCAGATGCCGCGGCGCCTGAAAGCCCGTCCGACGCTCTGGCGAGGGATTATCAGGCCGCGACAGGCGCAGCATCGAACCTCGAACGCGCAAGCGCCCTCGTCCGGCTGCTCAAGAGCGCTCATGGCGCGGCGTTTCGAAATCTTTGCGACGTGATAGCGCCGGAGCTGGCCCTCGTTACGCCAGACGGCGTCAACGGCGCTGATCGCGCCATGCTCGCGTTGGCCGCATCCGTCGTCGACGCGTCGTCCACGTCGCCATTACGAGACGGGCTGGTCCCCGCCGACGGCGTCAGCAGCGTGGATCTGGCGCTGCTTGACGCCGTTCGCGACATGGGCGCCATCGAGCAGAAGGTGTCGAAGACCGCATCCGTCTTGGTGAAGGCCGGTGCAGAGACAGTCGGGACGGAACAGACGAAAGCGCAGACCGGCGCCGTATTGATGGCTGCATTCGACTTGCAGTTCAGCGGCCTCTCTCCAGCTGAGCGCTCAACCTTCGCTGCGTTTCGCACGGGATCGGCGATAAAGGCCGCAGCAGCCCTGTCTGCTCTCAGCTCCGCCGAAAAAGGCGCGACTGGTGAAACGGCCCTAGCGGCGCTGGACGCAGCGTCGGAAAAGGGACTGTCGGTCGCCGACCGGGCGCTGTTCATACGCGCGCTGAGCCGCGCGGGCCTGGAACGAAACGCGAGGTCCATCACCCTCGACGGTCTATTGGCCGTTTCGGGCCATTAGGCTTCTATGTCACAGGCCCAGATCGAAGCCTTTCTTGAGGCGATGGCGTCCGAGCGCGCGAGCGCGGCGAACACCCTTCGCGCCTATGCGCGCGACCTCGAAGATCTGTCGGCGTTCCTGGCCCCTCGGGGCGTCTCCGTCCTGGCCGCCGACGCGACAACGATCGAGTCCTATTTTGAGTCCTTGATGGCCCGAGGGTTGTCGCCCGCGACCGCGTCGCGGCGAAGGGCGGCGATTCGCCAGTTCTACACGTTCGCCTTGGCCGAAGGTTGGCGCGCTGAAGATCCCAGTCGACGGGTTGAGGCGCCCAAACGTCGGCGCCCGCTGCCCAAAACGCTCACTCACCAATCTGTCGGCGACTTGATCCTCGCGGCTACCCAAAGACCCGGGCCACCGGAGGACGCCGCACGTCTTGTCTGCGCACTGGAGGTGTTGTTCGCATCCGGTCTGCGAATATCGGAACTTCTCGGCTTGACGTCCGCGGCCGTCGCCCGCGACCCGGATCATCTAATCGTCCGCGGAAAAGGCGGCAAGGAGCGGCTCGTCCCCCTAAATACGTCGGCGCGACAGGCGATCGCGGCCTATCTGACCCTTCGGCCGAAACATTTCCCCAAGGGCGAAACCAGCAGTCCCTGGCTGTTCCCATCAAGGGGCGGAACCGGCGTGGAGCGGGGCCGTCTAAGTCGTCGGCGATTCGCCCAACTGCTGGATGAAACCGCCCAGATGGCCGGTATCGACGTCAGCCTCGTCAGTCCGCACGTCTTGCGGCACGCTTTCGCCACCGAACTTTTGAATGGCGGCGCCGACCTTCGCAGCGTCCAGATGCTGCTTGGGCACGCAGACATCGCCACGACGGAGATCTACACTCATGTGGCCACGGCGAAGCTTCAGGAAGTGGTCGCCACCCGCCATCCGCTCCGCCGCCGCGCAAAATCTACATAGGAGGCCAAACCTACATAGGGGGATTGACGCCGTTGGCGCCAGTGGTGACCCGATTGGTGATGAAGACGCCGTCCGGCCCCTTGAGCGCGCCTATGAACACACCGGCGCCTGGCTTGACGAGCGCGCGATCACCGAGGCCGAACTGGACAATCGGAATATCCGCCGGAATCGCCACATGACGATGCCCACCGGGATAGGATACGTCCACTTCCCGTCCCTTAACGCCGGTCACGACATTGTCGATCGTGCCATTGGTCATGTTGGAGCCAGGCTTCAGGTCCCAGGGGTAATGCCCCTCGCCCATCTTCACGCCGGGCGGAAAGACATGAACCTCGAGGGAAACGCCTGTGCCGTCGGGGCGATCGACCTCGGTCGTGCCAATGAAGCTTCCAGCCTGGATGGCTTCCGGCGAAACGGGCTTCACTTCCGTCACGGTCCAGTCCGGCGTCAGCTTGACCACCGCGGTTGCACCTTCACGCGTCGCCACGGTCAGCAGATTGGCTTCGAGGCTCTTGACGGTCCCGCGGATAAACGTGGGTCGCGCCGGGGCGGCCGGAGCGGTTGCGGTATCTGCGGCGAAGCCTGCCGCAGGAAGGATGGACAAGCAAACCGCTGTCATGGTGGCGGCGAACAGACGTCTAGGCATCGAGACCCCCCAATTTGGTTGTCATGAACCGTAACGCTTCTGCGAAGAGGCGCCCAGCGGTTCTTGAGCCTCTGGCGCGACAGCGACGACTGCGCTACCCACCCTGCTAAGCCAATCAGGACGCTCGTCGATGACCAAGACGCCCCGCGGATTCTACAAGCCCCTCGCCATAGGCGCGCCGACCCCTTACCGCGAGCTCCCGGCTCGGGTGGAACGGATGCTGCACTTTGTCCCGCCTCACCTCGAAAAGGTGCGCGCCAAGATCGGTGAAACCCTGAAGGAGGTCGACGTGATTGTCGGCAATCTGGAGGACGCGATTCCGGCGGAGCACAAGGACGCCGCGCGAAAAGGCTTCATCGAGATGGCGCTGGCCCATGACTTCGCAGCGGCGGGAGTGGGACTCTGGACGCGGATCAATTGCCTGAACTCGCCCTGGCACTTTGACGACGTCACCCAGATTGTCGAAGCCGTCGGCGACAAGCTTGACGTGATCATCGTGCCCAAGGTCGAGGGACCTTGGGACATTTACTACATGGATCAGCTCCTGGCGCTGCTCGAGGCGCGCCATGGCCTGACCAAGCCGATCCTGATCCACGCGCTCCTCGAAACCGCCGAAGGCGTGATCAACGTGGAGGCCATCGCCGGATCAAGCCCGAGGCTCCAGGGAGTCAGCCTGGGTCCAGCAGACCTTGCAGCGAGCCGGGGAATGAAGACGACTCGCGTCGGCGGGGGGCATCCTTTCTATCGTGTGATGGAGGATGCAAGGCCCGATGGCGCGCCCCGCGCCAGTGTCCAACAAGACCTCTGGCACTATACCCTCGCCAAGATGGTCGACGCGTGCGCCACCTATGGCATCAAGGCCTTCTACGGTCCGTTCGGCGACATTGCCGATCTCGAGGCCTGCGAGCAGCAGTTCAAGAACGCCTTTCTCCTGGGATGTGCAGGCGCCTGGAGCCTGCATCCCAATCAGATCGCCGTTGCCAAGAAGGTGTTCAGCCCGGACCCCGATGAAGTTCTTTTCGCCCGCAAGATCGTGGACGCCATGCCCGACGGTTCGGGGGTCGCGATGATCGATGGCAAGATGCAGGATGACGCGACCTGGAAACAGGCAAAGGTTCTGCTCGACTGCGCGCGCCAGATCGCGGCCAAGGACGCAAACATGGCCGCGCAATACGGCCTGACCAGCTGAACATGATCCGGCTGGCGATCGCCGCGGCGGTCTGGCTGGCGGCCGCTACGCAGGGGTTCGCGGAGCCGCCCAGGCTCACTGTCTGGGCGTGGGAGCGACCGGAAGACCTTCGATTTCTGCCCACCGATGTCGATATCGCCGTGCAGTCAGGCTTCATCGTGCTGGCCGGCGATAAGATGACCTCCCGGTCGCGGCGCTTTCCACTCTTCGCGAACCCTCAACAGGTGACGACCTCCGTCGTGCACCTGCAGATCGATCACCGAAAGCCGCTGGATTGGACCCCGCAACTGCGCGCTCGCACGGCGGCAGCTGTCGTCCAACTGGCGCGAAGCGTCGACGTCCGACAGGTGCAGATCGACTTCGAAGTCCGCGCGTCCGAACACCAGATCCTGCGGGATGTGGTGACCGACGTGCGCGCGGCGCTTTCGCCCTCCACGCTGCTTTCGATGACGGCGCTGGCGTCCTGGTGCGCCCATGAGTCCTGGTTCGATGACCTTCCGGTCAATGAGGTCGTCCCGATGCTGTTCCGGATGGGCCCAGGCGGCGCGCAGATCCGATCCGTCTTTGCTTTAGGGGGAGACTTCCCTTCCGCCAAATGCCGGAAGGCCCTTGCCATGTCGGTGGACGCACCGATCGTCCACGCCCCTGCCGACCGGCGACTCTATATCTTCAGTCCGAGGTCCTGGAGGAATGGCGACTTCGAGCGGGTCGTCCGCCAGATCAGCAGTTGGTCAGATCCCGTCGGCTCACCGCGCTGACGGGGCGATCAAGCCGCCTTTTCCGACCCGCGGCGCCGCGTGCCGGTATAGGCCTCGCTGTTGAAGCGGCGGCGGTCAG
>CAIUZX010000394.1 GCA_903903715.1 uncultured Caulobacterales bacterium | reverse complement strand
GAGTGAAGGGCGTGGCGTCCGGCGCGTCATCGGCGATGTCCGGCAGGTGCGCCGAAGCGACGGCCAGAACGCGCAATCCCTGGTTCGCATAGATCTCGATCTGAGCTTCCAGGCGTTTTGCGTCTTCGTCGTCAGTCCTCATGCCGCATAGACGGAGCACCGCCTCAGGCGCCCCTTTCGCTGCAGCGGGGTGAATGCCATCGTCGCCAGACCACGCTTGAATGACCGCCATCCGATCAGCGCGAAGCGGCCAAACGCGCTGCAGCGCGGCGTTGTCGATCGCGACCCCAAGCGCCTTGGCGCGGATGGCCTTGTCCATCGGATCAACGGGCAAGACCGCGCTCGCCAGACCCGCAACGCGCATCAGCTCCCGGCCAGCCCCATTCGGCTCCTGGCTTCCGCGCATGTCGTGCTCGCCGGCGGACGTCCAGATGGACGCGATCTCCATCTGGTTGGCCGTCAGAGTGCCTGTCTTGTCGACGCACAGGACCGTCGCACTCCCCAGCGCCTCAATCGCAGAGCTACGGCGGACCAGCACCTTGTCCCGCGCGAGACGCCACGCCCCGAAGGCAAGGAACACCGCGAGGATCATCGGAAACTCTTCCGGTATCAGGGCGATGGCGACGGTTAATCCCGCCAGGGCGCCGCCGAACCAGTCTTGCCGCAGGACCCCGTACGCCACGGTGACGAGCCCGCAGAACGCGAGGGCGAAGAGGCCCAGCAGCTTCACCAGTTTCCCGGCGGTCTTTTGCAAGGGGGTCAGTTCCGTGGGCAGGGTCGCGAGCGACACCCCGATCCGGCCGAGTGACGTTCGTGCGCCAGTAAGAAGGACGCGCAACACCGCTTGACCGCGCACGACCATGGTGCCGGCGAAGAGGTAGGGGCTCTCCTCGGATCCTGGGGGCGCCTCCTGGTCTATCTCCTCGCCGGGCTTGAGCGGGCGCTTGTTGACCGTAGCCGACTCTCCGGTGAGCGCAGACTCATCCACGGTCAGCACTTCGCCTGAAATCTGAACCGCGTCTGCGGGCAGGCGTTCGCCCTCGCCGACC
Organism: uncultured Caulobacterales bacterium; assembly: GCA_903903715.1. Lineage (GTDB taxonomy): Bacteria > Pseudomonadota > Alphaproteobacteria > Caulobacterales > Caulobacteraceae > CAIMFV01. The sequence goes on along the minus strand of CAIUZX010000394.1, from coordinate 1,958 downwards.
AGCACGATGTCGCCAGGAACAAGCTGGCTGATGGCGATCTGGCGCTCTTCGCCTCCGCGAATGACGCGGGCGAAGGGTTGAGTCAGGTCCCGGAGGGCGGCGAGCGCCCGTTCGCTGCGCGCCTCTTGGATCACGACGAGGCCTATGGTGGCGAAGGCGCCGACCATTAGAAATAGGCCCTCGGATATGTCGCCCAGTACGAGATAGAGGACTGTGGCCCCGATCAGCAGCAGGAACATCGGCTCCCGCAGGGTCTCCATCAGAATCTGGAGGAGGCCGCGGCCGGTCTTGGCCTGCAGACTGTTGGGGCCAACGGACTCAAGCAGCCTTGCCGCCTCGTCGTTGGATAGTCCTGAGAGTGGTTCCTCAGTCATATTCCAGGGACCTTTCAGAGCGCCTGTCGTCACGCTCCTGGTCGTGGCGCGGGCTTAAAGAATGAGGATCGCGACCGGCAGGACCGCTCCGATCGCGAGGAGTATCCAGTGGGTCCGTGTGCGGCGCGGTGAGACGTAGGCGATGTAGAGTCCGATCACCGTCGAGACGATCAACCCCAGCGCCACCGCCAGAAACGTCCACTTCAACAAGGTTTGACCGAGCGGGGTCTTCTCTTCCGCTTCGTTCGGCGCGCCTTTGGCGGCTGAGCCATGCTCAGCCTCAACCTCGGGTTCATGTCGTTCCTTCAAAGCGAACTTCTGCTCCTTATGCAGCATCGCCAGGCGCTCCACGATCGGGACGGGATGGTATCCGATCGCGGCGAGCACGTTCATCCTGGCGCACAAGACGCCCGCCGTTCACGCTCAGAACACCGCCATGCTCCATCTCTTCCAATGGGCGCTCTATGAAGGTCAGTCTGACGCTGCGGCCTTGGGTTATGTGCCGCTCCCGAAGAAACTTGTGTTGAAGATCCAGACCTACTGGGTCAGGGAGTTTGCATATTGAACGCGTTTGAAAGGCCTTCCGCCGAAATGAACTCAGAGATCGCGATCGAGGCGCTGTCGGCGCTGGCCAACCCCGGACGGCTGGCGGTGTTTCAGCGGCTGGTGAGAGCAGGGAGCGACGGGCTTGCGGCGGGCGAGGTGGCGCGTCTGCTCGGTTGCCCGGCCACGACGATGTCCACGCAACTCGCCATTCTAACGCGGGCGGGAATGATCCGGTCTCATCGAGTTGGGCGCTCGATCATCTACACGGCGGACTATGCAGGGTTTTCGTCCCTGCTGGCCTTTCTCGTGAAGGACTGCTGCGACGGCCGTCCGGAGGTCTGTGCTGATCTCGCCAATGTGGTGACGTCCGCCCTGGCATGCGCCGCCGAACAGGCGCGCCCACAAGCGTTGCCGGAAATCGCGTGATGCCGCAGGAACAGAATATTGACGCCTCAGCGGGATTCAGTCTCACCCGCCAATTGGCCGCCGAAGCTCTGGGGACCGCGCTGCTGCTGGCCGTCGTGGTCGGCTCCGGCGTGATGGGCGAGCAACTGTCCGGCGGCAACGTCGCGATTGCGCTTCTGGGCAATACGCTTTCGACGGGTGCGGCGCTCGTGGTTCTGATCACCATCTTCGGTCCGATCTCGGGCGCGCATTTCAATCCCGTGGTCAGCCTCGCCTTCGCCGTCCGACGAGAGATCCGGGTCCGGACGGCTTTCGCCTTCATCGTCGCCCAGATCGTTGGAGGTGTGGCCGGCGTGTACGCGGCGCACGCCATGTTCGGTCAGGACATCCTGCAGATCTCGACGAAGCTGAGAGCCGGTCCATCTTTGGCGTTTTCCGAAGCGGTGGCGACCTTCGGCCTGATCGCGACGATCTTCGGTTGTGTGCGGTTCAAGCCGGACTTCACCCCCCTCGGCGTCGGTCTCTACATCACCTCGGCCTACTGGTTCACCGCGTCGACCTCCTTCGCCAATCCGGCGGTGACTCTGGCGCGGAGCCTCTCGAACACCTTCGCCGGCATTGCGCCGAGCTCGG
>CAIUZX010000393.1 GCA_903903715.1 uncultured Caulobacterales bacterium | reverse complement strand
CCGAGCCCAAGACTGGTCCGACCGAAACGCTGAAGATCGCGGAGGATCCCTCCACCCGGATGACCATTCCGGTGAAGATCGACGGACAAGGCCCCTTCGCCTTCATTATCGATACGGGCGCGGACCGGACGGTGATCTCGGCGGAGTTGGCGGCGCGTCTCAACCTGCCCAAAGGCGCGCCGGTCACACTGCACGGCGCCTCCGGCGAAAAGGAGGTCGAGACGGGACGCATCGCGACCCTCGACGTGGGCGGCCGCACGCTTCGCGACATCAGCGCGCCGCTTCTGTGGATGAGCGACCTGGGCGCGGACGGCATGCTGGGGGTCGACGCCCTGGCGGATCGGCACATCACCCTCGACTTCATCCGCAATCAGATGACCAGCACCGAGAGCCGGAGGGACGACTTCGAGCCGGGCGCCATTGTCGTGCGGGGCAAGTACCGGTTCGGCCAGCTCATCCTGGTGGATGCGCGGCTGCGGGACGTGTTCGTCTACGTGATCCTCGACACCGGCGCACAGGACTCCATCGGCAATCCGGTCCTGCGGCGGATGCTGACCACCGGCGATCCCAAGCGGGATCTTTTCTTGGCGACCAAGATCCTCAGCGTCACCGGCCAGACCACCGAGGCGGAGTTTCAGACGGTCAACCGCCTGACCCTGGGCAAGATCGTCGTGAACAACGTGCCGGTCGCCTTTGCGCCGTTGCACACGTTCAAGATCTTCGGCCTCGAGGACAAGCCGGCCCTGCTGCTCGGGATGGATATCCTGAGCAAGTTCAGAAGAGTGTCGGTCGATTTCAAGCGCCGGGAGGTGACCTTCGTCACCCCCGATTAGCGACTGAGACTAGCCCAGCGCCGCCTCGATCAGGTGCGGACCTCCGGCGGCGAGGGCCGCCTCGAGCGCGGCGTCAAAGCTCTCCGCTGTCTCGCAGCGCGTCGCGGACATGCCGAAGCCCTTGGCCATCGCCACCCAGTCCATCCTGGGATCGCCAAGATCGAGAAGGCGCCGGGCTTCGGGCCCTGCATTGCCGGACTTGGTGCGGGCGAGCTCGATATTGAGAATGCGGTAGGCGTGGTTGGCGAAGATCACCACCACGACGTCAAGGTTCTCCCGCACCATCGTCCACAGGCCCTGAACCGTGTAGGCCGCGGCCCCGTCGCCGTTGAGGGACAGAACCTTGCGCCCCGGCGCGGCGATGGCGGCGCCGACGGCGAGCGGAATCCCCTGCCCGATCGCGCCGCCGGTCAGGGACAGCCAGTCGTGCGGCCGCGCCGCCTTGGTGGAGAGGTACACCGGCAGGCCAGACGTCACGGCGTCGTCGGAGATGATACCCCCTTCCGGCATGTGCCGGGCGATGGAAGCGCCGATGGTGTAGGCGGTCAGCTCTCCCACAGGCGAAGCGTCGGGAATGGCGGCGTCAACCAGAACGGCCTGAGCGGGCGCGGACATATGCTCGGCCAGGGCCTGCAGGGCGTACACCGCGTCCTCGTCCGGCGTCGCCAGGGTGTCGAGGGCGCAGCCGGGAGGCACCAGCACGCTCGGCATGGACGGATAGGCGAAGAAGGCCACCGGCGTCTTGGTTCCCGCCAGCACCATCAGGTCCGAGCCTTCGAGGTCCGACAGGGCCATCTCGCCGAAATACATCATCTTGTCCGGCGCATAGCGGCCGGCGCCCCGGGGCTGGCGACCGGTGAAGGTGTCGATCATCACCCGCACGCCGCAGAGCGCGATGCGCCCCGCCGCTTCGACGCCCGCCTCGGTCAAAGCCGTCGTCCCGACCAGCAGCACAGGCTTGCGCGCGGCCTTCAGGGCCTCGGCGATGGAGCCGATATGCTTGTCGTCCGGCTTCGCCCGCGCCGGGGCTTGAACTTTCGGGCCGATGCGGGAAGCTTCCGACCAGGCCGCGTCCGCCGGCAGGATCAGGGTCGCCGTGCCGCCTGCGCCAGTCTGGGAGGCGACGATGGCCTCGCTGGTTAGGTCCGCAGCCTCGTCCGGCGTCTCCGCCGACTTCACCCAGACCGAGTTGGGCCCGGCGAGACCCTCGATGTCCGACGTCAGGGGCGCGTCATAGCGACGGTGATAGGTGGCGTGATCGCCGACGATGTTGATGATCGGCGAATAGGCGCGCCTTGCGTTGTGCAGGTTGGCCGAGCCGTTGGCGAGACCCGCGCCGAGGTGCAACAAGGTCGCCGCCGGCTTGCCCGCCATCCGCGCAAAGCCGTCCGCCGCCCCCGTCGCCACGCCTTCGAACAGGCACAGCACCGGCCGCACCCTGGTCTCCCGATCGAAGGCCGACACCATCTGCATCTCGCTCGTGCCGGGATTGGCGAAGCAGGCTTCGACCTCGTTTTCGGCCAGAGTCTTCAGGATGGCTTCGGCGCCGTTCATGGGAATTCCTCGTCTTTTCGTTGGTCTTTTAGGATCGCAGCCGCCCGGTTTACAGGCGGATCACGTCGTCGTCCGGCGCATCGGCGTAGAGTCGCGCCACGTCATGGGCCCGACGCTCCCGCGCCATGGCCTGATTGATATAGCCCTTGTCGGTCAGCTCCCCCGAGGGCGCGTGCGGCGCGTCAGGCTGGATCACGGCGCGGGCGATCTTCGAGGCGCCGCCCTTGGCGTCCGCGTTGAACTTCGCCAGCCCCGCCGCCACCGCCGCCTTCACCGCCGGGATCTTCGCAAGCTCCGCAAGATCGGTCACGCCGGGCGCGAGGCTTTGGCACTGGGCCGCGTTGAGGAAGATGAGGAGGCCGACGCCGTCCTTTCCCTCGCCACACACCACCGCATCTGCCGCCACCCCCCCCATGGCCGACAAGGCGCTAAGACGCAGCGGTCCGGCCGCCACGAAGGCCCCGGTGGAGAGCTTGAAGTTCTCGACGAGGCGTCCGTCGAAGACGATGCCCTGCAAAGGATCGCTCGGGTCCACGAGTTTGGCCGCATCGCCGAGGCGATAGTAGCCCTCCTCGTCGAGACTCAAGGGAATCGTCTCCCCGTCCGCGCCGCGATAGCCGGGCGAGATCTGCGGCCCCTTCACCCGGACCTCCAGCTTCTCGCCCTCGGGGGCCAGCTTCACCGTCGTGCCAGGGGTCGGCAGGCCGCAGAGGCCCGAGCGGGTGTTGATCCAGTGCACGTTGCAGGCGGTGGGGCCGGTCTCGGTTGAGCCATAACCCGCCGCAAACGTGATCCGCTCCCCCGTCAGGCGCGCCGCGACCGCGCCGACCCGGTCGCAGACCGACTGCGGCAGGCCTGCGCCGCCATACTGCAGCACACGAACCCGGCTGAAGAAGGTGCGGGCCAGCGCCTCGTCCTCTTCCAGCGCGTCGGCGAACAGCGCCCAGCCCGCCGGGACCATGTTGTGATAGGTCGGCGCAATCAGGCGCAGATTGTCGATGGTGGCGCCAAAGCGCCCGGCGACCGGCTGGCCGTGGTCGATATAGAGGCTGCCGCCACGATGCACGATCATGTGCAGGATCGCGTTGGCGCCGAGACTATGGCTCCACGGCGCGGAGTTGACCACCACCGGCGGGTCGGGATCGACGTAGCAGGCGGCGATCTGGGCGGCGTTGAACGAGATGTTGGCGTGG
>CAIUZX010000392.1 GCA_903903715.1 uncultured Caulobacterales bacterium | reverse complement strand
CAGCGCGATCACCGCCTTGCGACCGATACGGTTCAGCGCGTCGCCGAGACCCACCGTCGTGGTGGTTTTTCCCTCCCCCGGCGGGGTGGGGTTGATCGCGGTGACGAGCACCAGACGCGCGGCCTTGCGTTCGGGCAGCCCGGCAAGGGCGTCCAGCGAGACCTTCGCCACATGCCGACCGAAGGGCAGGATCGCCTCGTCCGGAAGCCCAAGCTTTGCGGCGATGTCGCCGATGGGCAAAAGCGTCGCCGCCCGTGCAATTTCGAGGTCCGTCGCCATGGTCTAGCTCCCCTTTCGGAATCGCCCTGCGAGCTTGACGGGGAATCTGAGGAAGGCAACCGGCGCCTTGCGACACAACGCCGAAAAGATCGCACACCCGACACATTGGCTTCGTCACGCTTTGCGTTAAACAGTCACAGAGACAGGCTAAACCGGCATTTCACGGACATGAATCGGGAGTTGGGCATGCGCCTCAGATCAGTGCTCGGATTGGTGATCGGCCTGTGCGGCCTTGCGTCGGCGGCAGCCGCTGCGCCGCCGCCTGCGGAACCAAAGCTCGTCGTGGTCATTTCCGTCGACCAGCTCAGCCTAGATCTCTACCGCGCCTATGCGCCAACCTTCACAGGCGGTCTCAAGCGCCTGTCGAGCGGCCTCGTGTTCACCGGTTATCAGAGCCACGGCGCGACGGAGACCTGCCCCGGCCACTCGACGCTCCTGACCGGCGATCACCCCGCCAAGACCGGCGTCGTCGCCAACAACTGGTATGACCGCAAGACCGGCTCGAACCTCTATTGTGTCAGCCAGGCCGGCACGTCGGACGAGACCGCCAAGACCAGCGCGCTTTTGAAGGTCGACACGCTCGGCGACTGGATGCGTCATGCGCAGAGCGATGCCCGGGTGTTCTCCGTCTCGGGCAAGGATCGGGCGGCGATCATGATGGCCGGACATGGTCCGAACGGCGTCTACTGGTGGGACGACGGCGTCGGTTTCACCACCTCGTCCTATGCGGGGCCCGCGGACGCCGCGACCCTCGCCCCGGCGGAGCGCTTCAACAAGTCGGTCATGACCACCTGGGCCAAGACGCCCCCCGCCCTTTGGTCGGCGGAAACGGCCTCGACCTGCAAGGCCCACACGAAGCCTTTCACCATCGGCCGCCTGACCTGGACAGACCAAATTCCGCCGGACACCAACAAGGATGTGACGACCGGCGAGGGCTGGATGACGTCTCTGGCCTTTGAAACTGAATTGCGCGCCTCGCCCCTGCTCGACCGGCTGACCCTTCAGTTCGCTGGAGATCTCGTCGACCAGCACAAGCTCGGCCGCGGCGCTGGCCGTGATCTGCTGGCGATCAGCCTGTCGGCGACGGACTATGTCGGCCACCGCTTCGGATCCGGCGGCGCGCAGATGTGCGCGCAAATGAGCGAGCTCGACGCGTCACTGGGCGCCTTCTTCGCCAGGCTCGACACTGCGGGCGCGCCCTATGTGGTGGTGCTGAGCGCCGACCATGGCAGCGTCGACGTCGCTGAACGCGTGGGCGCGTCTGCCATGCGGGTCGACTCGGGCGCCGTGCTGCGCCAGCTCGTCGCCCACCTGCGCAAGACGGTCGCTCTGGAGTATGACCCGATCGTCGGTTCCGATCCCCGCCAGATCGTCCTGGGCCTGGGTCCAATCGACGATCAGCGTCGCCCCGAGATCACCCGCGCCGCCATGGACTGGCTGAGCGCGCGGCCGGAAGTCGCCGCCGTGTACACCGCCGACCAGGTCGCCGCCGCTGTTCCGCCCAAGGGCAAGCCGGTCGAGCAGCTGACCCTTGCGGAGCGCTTCAACGAGAGCTTCGATCGCGAGCGAAGCGGCGACATTATCGTCGCCTGGAAGGAAGGCGCGTCGCAAGGCGTGCCGACGGGCCTGACCGATACGGTCGCAGGCCATGGCTCGCCCTGGGACTACGATCGTCAGGTGCCGATCCTGGTCTGGTGGCCCGGCGTTGCGGGTAAGGCGATGCCGCAGTCGATGGAAACGGTGGACATCGCCCCCACCCTCGCCCCGATGCTGAAGGTCAAGGCGCCTGCGGACATCGACGGTCGCTGCGTCGATCTCGGCCAGACCTGCCCCCGCTGATCGGCGAGGGGCGCGCTCCACAATCCCTCCATCATTGGCGGCGACGACAGGACATCGCCGACCTGAGTCTGGAGAGATCGCATGAGCGTTTCCCCCGTCAACGACAACGCTGCACCGCGGCTTTCGCCGTTGCAGGCGCCGCCTGATCCGATCGCGCGCCTGACCGATGCGCAGGGCAATGTGAGCAAGGACGCCTTTGTGTCGAACCGCCCGCCCGGCGTGTCCGAGGCCGAGGCCGCGGAGCTCTGGGGCAAGATTGACACGGCGGGGACAGGAACGATCAGCGCTGCAACCTTGCGCGATGGCCTGAAAGCGACCGGTCAACGCCCTCCGCCACAGGCCGAGGCGCAAAACGCGCGGACCACGCCCCTCCTGAGTGACTCCACCGTGTCGAGCCTCGTGTCGGAGCTTCAACAGAGCACCAGCGGTCCGTCCGCGGGTCACGATCGGCCACCGCCCCCGCCTCGCGAGCCCCTTGCCTGATCCGCCGTTCGGGTTCAATGAGCGCCAAGGACACTTAAGGCAGACCCGACCTCCCGCAATGACGCAGACAACGCCGCCGATCTGCATCGCCGCGCTTTACCAGTTCATGCGTTTCCATGACTTCGCGGCCTTGCGCGAACCGCTGGCGAAGTTGTGCTGCGGGCTGAAGGTCAAGGGCACGCTTCTGCTAGCGCCCGAGGGGATCAACGGCACGATTGCGGGGACGAACGAGGCCATTGGCGAGGTCCTCGATCACATTCGCGCACTGCCGGGCTGTGCGGACCTCGACGTCAAGTTTTCCAGAGCCGACACCCCGCCGTTCCAGCGCATGAAGGTGCGGCTGAAGCGGGAGATCGTGGCGATGGGCGAGCCCGATATCGATCCCCTGGCCGACGTCGGGCATTATGTCGAGCCGCAGGACTGGAACGCCCTGATCTCGGACCCGAACACCGTCATCATCGACACTCGCAACGACTACGAGGTGGCCATCGGCGCCTTCGAGGGCGCCATCGACCCCAAGACCCACACCTTCCGAGAATTCCCGACATGGTTTCGAGCTGAGCGGGAGCGCCTGCTCGCCGGTCCGACGCCGCCGAAGGTGGCCATGTATTGCACCGGCGGCATCCGCTGCGAGAAGTCGACGGCCTTCTTGAAATCCGAAGGGGTCAAAGAGGTCTACCACCTCAAGGGCGGCATTCTGAAGTATCTGGAGACCGTCGCGCCCAAGGACAGCCTTTGGCGCGGCGAATGCTACGTCTTCGACGAGCGGGTCAGCGTCGTGCACGGACTGGCGCCGGGAACGTTCGATATGTGTCCCGACTGCGGTCGCCCTATCGGACGTGAGGTGCGGACCTCTCCCCTGCATCAGACGGACCTTCGCTGCGCCGACTGCGAGGCCGCGCGTTGAATTCCGCCGCGCCGCCCCCACGTGAGGCGTTCCCTTTTTGGGGCTGCTGTAGTTTCCTCACCGCCAAGGCGCGGACACCGCCCCGCATCATCCCCATTTTCAGGAGCTCTCATCATGTCGGACGCCACGACCTACACCCCGCCGCCTGTCTGGACCTGGAACCCGGAGAACGGCGGCCCCTTCGCGGCCATCAACCGCCCCATCTCCGGCGCGACGCACGAGAAGGAGCTGCCGGTCGGTCGCCATCCCCTGCAGCTCT
>CAIUZX010000391.1 GCA_903903715.1 uncultured Caulobacterales bacterium | reverse complement strand
CATGGCGGGCGCCGCCGAGGTCAGCGCCACCGTCGACGGCCGCCCCTGGACGCAGCAGCCCTTCCCCTATCAGGCCAAGTGCCTGAACTGGCTGCGCAATGACTATCAGGCCCTCGATGCGACGAGCCGCGCGCTGGTGGACAAGGCGCTGGCGGGCACAGGGTGCGAGGCGATGTTCGGCGCGCTGTGAGCCGCAAGCTTCGCCTCCTCGCGGTCGTTCTGATCGCCCTTGGCCTGTCCGCCTGCGAGCGGCTGAGCCGGGTGCGACAGCCGATCCCCGCCCGCACGGCCTGCCTGCCCCCCACAGCGCCCGCCGATCCCGCCGACCCCACGGCGGGGATGGTGCGCCTGCCCGGCGGCGTGTTCAGCCAGGGCGCGCGGCCCGAACGGCCGGAGGAGGGGCCGCCGCACCCCGTGACGGTCGGCGCCTTCCTCATTGACCGCACGGACGTGACCAACGCCGACTTTGCCCGCTTCGTCGCCGCCACCGGCTATGTGACGGAGGCGGAGCGCCCCCTCGACCCCAGGCTCTATCCCGGCCTCACGGGCGATCAGCGCCACCCCGCCTCCCTCGTCTTTGTGGGGGCGAAGGACCGGTCGGACCTTTCCGACCCCTCCCGCTGGTGGCGCCTCGTCCCCGGCGCGGACTGGCGTCATCCTTACGGCCTCGGCAGCTCGATCCGGGGGCTGGAGGCCATGCCGGTGGTGCAGATCGCCTATGCCGACGCGCTGGCCTACGCCCGCTGGCTGGGCCACGACCTGCCGACGGAGGCGGAGTGGGAGTACGCAGCCCGCGGCGGGCTGATGCAGAGCCGTTTCGCCTGGGGGGACGAGCCGCCGGGCCAGACTCAGGCCAAAGGTGAGGCGCAAGGGACGGGCCGCCCCCGCGCCAACACCTGGCAGGGTGTGTTTCCCGTGGCCGACCGGGGCGATGACGGGTTCAAGGGCGGCGCCTCCCCCGTGGGCTGCTTCCCCGCCAACGGCTTTGGCCTCTACGACATGGCCGGCAATGTCTGGCAGTGGACGAGGGACGTCTACGATCCGGCCTTGTCCGCCTCCGCCCCCGCTGCAGAAGGGGGCGCGCCGCCGCTTTCCCGGGCAGGTCCGCCCGGCGCGGGGCGTCCAAGGCGCGTGATCAAGGGCGGGTCCTATTTGTGCTCTGACGATTTCTGCTATCGCTACCGCCCAGCGGCGCGCACCGACGGACCCCCCGACGGCGGCGCCACGCACATCGGCTTTCGGACGGTGCTGCGGTTATAGGGCGGAGGGCGTGAGGTCTGTGAGTACGGCGATGAACACAGCGAAGACGGCGCCGGTTGAGGATGAGGACGTGTCGGACGGCCGGCGGATGCGCTCGGCCGACAGCCGCCGCCGCATCGTGCAGGCGCTGCTCAGCCTCGTGGAAGAGGGGCATCTGGAGCCCGGCGCCGAGGCGGTGGCCGAGCGCGCAGGGGTGGGCCTGCGCAGCGTGTTCCGCCACTTCAAGGACATGGAAGGCCTGCGCCGCGAGATCAACGAGGCCGTGGAGACCCGCCTTCGCGCCATCATCGAACAGCCGCTGGCGGGCGACACGCAGGAGGCCCGCCTCGAGGCCCTGATCGACCGCCGGGCCGACGTGTTCGAGCAGATCATGCCCTATCGCCGCGCGGGCAACATCCAGCGCCACCGCTCGGCCCTGATCCAGGACAAGAGCGACGAGATGACCCGCGTCCTGCGCAGGGTGCTGAAGAGCGTCGCGCCCAAGGACCTCGACCCTGATCTTCTGGAAGCCATCGACCTCGTCATGAGCCTCGACAGCTGGATCCGCATGCGAGTGGATCAGGGCCTGACGCCGCAGAGGGCGCATCAAGTCATGCGCCGGGCGGTAAGGGCGCTGGTGCGGGGGTAGGGATTCAATCGCCTGTTTGGTCGCGAGCTCGGCCAGACCCGCGGCGAACGAACTCGAGTTTTGCAGCGAGGCCTAACCTTCAAATTAGAAATTCAAATATTTGAAATTCGAAGTAGATTTATGAAAATGCTTTGGCAGATCTTCGGGAGCATGAACAAATTTAAATACATTATTATTTGAAATATCTGAAAAATTCTAAGCAAAAATATATTTCTTTTATTGTTGAAGGATGTTTCCATCTACAAGTTTGTTGGCAGTAAATCTTATTAGGTCGGCCTCAGAGAGGCCCGTCGCGAATAGTTCTGTTGACAGTGCGCTCTTAAATAGTTCGTCGGGGCAGTTTCCGGTAAGGCAGTATAACCAAAATTTTTGATTATAATTCGATCCTGGAATGCCTTTAAAGCGGAAAATATCCATCACTTGTTCCCATTTAAGCGATCCTGACTTTGCCGCATAAAACAATTCGGCATTAACAACCCTCAAAACTGACAGACCTGTCACTATCGGAGATGAATAGTATGCGTCTCCTTTGCTTGCCACTGCGATTGCCATGTAGCTTAATACTCGTTCAATAGATCTAAGTTCTAGATCCATTAATTCTGAATAATTTACGAGTGAATTGCCGTTTTCAAAATTTGGGAAGTTCATTTTATTTATTGAGGACTTTATAAAAATCTGTCTCGGGGCGAGATTTGAATCTCTGCAATCAGCATTCAGCAAAAACTTTATTGATATGAATTTTTGAAGGTAAATTTCTGCATTTGTCTCGTG
>CAIUZX010000390.1 GCA_903903715.1 uncultured Caulobacterales bacterium | reverse complement strand
TTGCTGGCGGACAATGGTGTGAATTTGCACTATCCCACCTTGATCTGGCAGGGTCGCGACGGCCACTTGCGCGGCTGCGCCTGCGAGACAAAGGACACATATCCAGCCGTCCGCGCCGAGTTGGGACTGCCGGCGAACTGACGGCCGTCAGCTTGGCCAGGTCAAGGGCGACAGGCCCAGCACCTCACCGGCGAGATAGAGAGATCCGCAGATCAACACGCGCGCAGGCCCGTCGGCGCAGGCGGCAGCGACAGCCGTTCCGACATCTCGCGCAGTCTCACTCTGGACACCCATCGCGCCCGCCACCGCGGCAAGATCCGCCCCCTTCGCCGCCGCCGAAGCGTCGAAATCGGTGAAGATCATCCGACACTTCAACGCGTGGAACGGCGCGATCACACCGCGCGCGTCCTTGTTGGCGAGAAGGCCCATGATCACAACGAGCGTCCGAGGGTCCTCGCGACCCATCTCAGCCATGCAGTGCGCCAGGGCCGTTGCCGCATGTGGATTATGGCCTCCGTCCAGCCAGAGGCTTCCCCCCGCGGCCGCCGTGATTTCCGAAAGCGGACCCGCCGTCAGTTGTTGAAGGCGGGCTGGCCAGACCACGTTGCGCAAACCGGCTTCAAAGGCCGCTGACGTGATCCTGGGATCGTTGAGGGCTTGCACAGCCGCTATGGCCAGACCGGCGTTCGCAATCTGATAGTCGCCCGTAAGGCCCGGGCGGGGCAGTCTGAGGATCAACGGCTCCGAACGCCATATCATGTGATCGCCGTCGGCTTGGGCTGTGAAATCCCGACCCATCCAGCTCAAGGGCGCGCCGACCTTTTGCGCTTCCTCGATGATCGCAGCCGTTGCGGCTGGCGCTTGAAGCGCGGACACGCCGATTGATCCCGGCTTTAGAATGCCCGCCTTTTCCCGAGCAATGCCCGCAAGGTCATCCCCCAGGAACTCGCGGTGGTCGTAGTCTACGGGCGCGATGACCGCGACGTTGGGCGCCGGGATCACGTTCGTCGCGTCAAAGCGTCCCCCAAGACCCACCTCGATGATGGTGAGGTCGGCCGGCGTCGAGGCAAAGGCGTGAAAGGCCGCCGCAGCTGTGATCTCAAAGAATGTAATCGGCTCGCCCGCGTTGACGCGCTCAACCTCTTCGAGGGTCTGCGCCAACGCCTCATCCGAAATCAGGCGTCCGTTCAACCTTATGCGCTCAGCGAAACGGACGAGATGCGGCGAGGTGTAAACATGGGTTGAAAGGCCCGCCGCTTCCGCGATCGCGCGAATGAAGGCGACGGTCGATCCCTTGCCATTAGTGCCGGCGACATGAATGATCGGCGACAGGCGTTGTTCCGGATGGCCCAGAGCCGCGCACAGGCGCTGGACGCGGCCCAGAGACAAGTCGATGGCCTTGGGATGCAGCCCCTGCAGGCGCGCCAGTGCTGCGTCGTGTGTCCTCAGATGGTCGCTCAAAGGGCGTCTTCCGGCGCCTTGGCTTCAGCTTCCGGCCCTTGTCCCTGTCCGAACTGAAGTTCAGCCAGATGGGCGTACAGACCCCCACGCGCGATCAGATCCGCATGCCGGCCCTCTTCAATGATGCGTCCCTGCTCCATCACAAGGATCCGGTCTGCGTTCTGCACCGTGGCCAGTCGGTGCGCGATCACCAGAGTGGTGCGACCGCCCATCGCGCGGCTGAGCGCGAGCTGAACCAACCGTTCGTTTTCCGCATCGAGCGCGCTCGTCGCCTCGTCCAGCAACAGGATCGGCGCATCACGAACGAGGGCGCGGGCGATGGCGAGGCGTTGCCTTTGCCCGCCCGACAGGGACTTGCCGCGCTCCCCGAGCGGTTGGTCAAAGCCCTCAGGCAAGGCGTCGACGAAAGCCGCCGCCTCTGCCGCCTCAGCGGCGAGCCGGATATCCGCAGCGGACGCCGTCTCGCGGCCGACTCGAATATTGTCCGATGCGGAGCCTGAAAAGAGCGACGCGTCCTGCGCCACCAGCGCCATGCGAGAGCGCACTTCGGACGGGTCGGCGTCACGCAGATCCACGCCGTCCACGGCGACAATACCCGACTGCGGATCGTAAAAGCGCAAGAGGAGTCGGAGCACGGTGCTCTTCCCCGCGCCCGACGGTCCGACGAGAGCCACCGTTTCGCCGGGCTGGACACTGAAGGATAATCCGTTGAGCGCTGGAAGGTCCGGGCGACCTGGGTAGGCAAAGTGGACATCGGCGAAGCTTACGGCGCCCCGCGCCGGTCGCGGAAGCGGCGTCGGCTTCGCTGGCGCGCGAATGGTCGGCTGAGCAGTCAGGATTTCGTCAATCCTCGCCATTGCGCCTGACGCCTTCTGAACTTCGCCCCAGATTTCACCGATCACGCCGACCGATCCTGCGGCAAGCACAGACAGGAACACGAACTGGACCAGCGCACCCGCCGTCATTTCGTGGCTGCGCACAGCCTGCGCGCCCATCCAGAGCACAGCGGCGAAGCCTGTGAAGACAAGCGTAATCACCATCAATGTCATGATGGCGCGAGCGCCGATACGCGACACAGACGCGGAAAAGGCCTGTTCCACTGCAGACGCAAAACGGGCTGCGGAGTAGGCCTCACGTCCAAAGGCCTGAACGGTCTCCAGCTGATCCAGGCTCTCGCCTGCATAGCCAACGGCGTCCGCAAATCGATCCTGTGCGCGTACGGAAAGGCCGCGAACCCGACGACCGAATACAAAGAGAGGAACCAGAACGATAGGAATAACCGCAGCCACCCCAAGTGTCAGCTTAACCGATACGCTCGCCATCACGAGCACCGCACCGACCATCGTCAGCACATTTCGGAGGAGCATGGACATCGAGACGCCCGCCATCGATTCGACGATCGCCATGTCGGTGGTCATTCGTGACAGAACTTCACCTGTGCGCACGGTCATGAACCACGTCTGGTCCAGTGTCAGAAGATGGTCGTAGACTGCGCGTCGGAGATCCGCGACCACGCGCTCGCCCAACCTCGTCACGAAGTAAAAGCGGGCGGCGGTGCCTACGGCCAGAAAGAGCGCAACGGCGACAGCGATCAGGAAATCGCTGAGCGTGAAACCATGATCGATGGCGAGGCGGAACGCGCCAGTGACACCCAACGTCGCCGCCGTCGACATCAAAAGGAAGAGCGTCGCCGTCAGGGCGATAGGCCAGTGCTTGGCGATGAGCGGCAGAAGCCGACGCAGCGGGCGAAGGTCCCGCGACTTTTCACGCTTCGATTTCGCCGCCGCAATATCCGCCATCAGAACGGCGCCGCTGGTCGGTCGGCCTTCGGCGGCAGCTGGCCCTGAAGCGGCTTCAGTCATCCTTCATCTCCAATTGGTCTCGTTTATCGAGTAGCTCAGGACACTGGCCCTTGCCAGCAACCCCGCCCTTCGTGTACACGCTCGCGTCTTGTCGGCCCGTTGTCGTTGCGGGCCTCTTCCATTGTCTGCGCGCGCATTCGCTGCGAACGCCATAAGTCGGTTGGGTTACGCTATGAAACAAGACATTCACCCCGACTATCACTTTATCAATGTCGTTCTGCCGAACGGCACGTCGTACCGCACCCGCTCCACGTATGCGAAGGAGGGTGCGACGCTTAATCTCGACATCGATCCGTCGACCCACCCGGCATGGACGGGCGGTCAGCAGCATATGCTGGATCGCGGCGGTCGCGTGTCTCGATTCAACGCGAAGTTTGCGGGCTTCACCGCAAAGCGCTAGCCGACGCTTAGGGGCCTGGGCTCCGGCGGAAGTTTCCTTTCTCGATCCCAATAAAAAAGAGGCCGGCCGCGAGATCGCAGCCGGCCTTTTTGCCGGGAGTAATGGCGGCCGCGGTGGGGTGCGACCGCCGACCTGTTGTCAGATGTACCGGCGAAGAGATCGCGCGAGCTCAGACCCGTCGCTGCGGCGGGCCTTTTTTTGCTGCGGCTGATAGGCAATCCGGGCGTGTTCGATGCAGTACGGACCATCTTCGCCGGTCCTGCGACCACAAAAACTAAAACCGTCCGTCGCCGGATCGCCGATAGGCCACTTGCACATGTGGGCGCCAAGGGTGAGCACAGTGGCGGAACCCGGCTCTTCCTGACGATACATCGGCATCGGCGGCACGGCGGTTTGGACCGGCGCCGGGGGCGTCTCGATCCGACGCGGCACAGTCTGCACTGCAGGCACAGGCCGGGCAGGCCTCGGCGCCTTGAAGGTCACGCGGGCGGGCTGTGACGGGGTCGCGCGACCCGACAGCCCGAGCCTGTGAACCTTGCCTATGACGGCGTTACGCGTCACGCCACCCAGCTGCTTGGCAATTTGGCTCGCACTCAGACCATCAAGCCATAGCTTCTTCAGCGTAGACACGCGGTCATCCGTCCAACCTGTCACCGACTCCATGCCCATCCCCTGTTCCCAGACCGCCCGACTCGGCGACACAATATGTAGATCCTCGGCGCGTTGCGTCGCGACGCCAGCCACCACATATCGTAAACAAAGAATGAATCATCACAATAGGCGCCTTTGGCTTCGTCCACAGGAACTAGATGTAGACACCCGATGAGAAGATTTGAACGGACACGAATCAACTTGCGCTTGGCGGTCCGACACCTCAAATGCCATGCATGACCGACACACTCCTGGTAGCCCCTCCGTCGTCAGCCTTGCGCGCCGTACGGTCGGCCACGCCGCCGACACCCAGAACCTATCAAGGCGTGAACTGGACTGGCCTGAAAACTCTCTACCTGAAGGAGGTTCGGCGCTTCTGGAAGGTTGGGATGCAGACAGTGGCTGCGCCGGTTGTCACGACGCTACTTTATATGTTGATCTTCGTCGTCGCGATGAAGGGCGCGAGGCCTGTCGTCGGCGGCGTGCCCTTCGCTCAGTTTGTGGCGCCGGGTCTGATCATGATGGCGATCCTGAACAATGCTTTCGCCAACGCGTCATCTTCACTAATCCAGGCGAAGATCATGGGCACTGCACCTGATTTTCTGACACCACCCCTTTCACCTTTCGAATTGGCTGCCGCGTTTTCGTTGGGTGCTGCGACAAGAGGTGTGTTTGTGGGCGTGGTGACCGCTGCGGCGGTCTGGCCCTTTGCCCATTTCGGCTTTGCCCACCTCGCGGCCGCGCTCTATTTCGGGTTCGCAGCTTCCATGTTGATGGGCTTCATCGGACTTCTCACGGGGCTCTGGGCGGAGAAATTCGATCACCTGGCCGCGATCACCAACTTTATCATCATGCCCCTCACGTTCCTTTCCGGAACGTTTTACAGCATTACGGCCCTGCCCGCGGCCTTCAGGACGGCAGCTGCCTTCAACCCCTTCTTCTACCTGATTGATGGATTTCGATATGGGTTCGTCGGTCACGCTGACGGAGACGTCGCGATCGGAGTCGCTTACACGTCGATCCTCGTCCTTATGCTGGGCGTTGCGAGCTGGCTGGTCATCCGGAGCGGTTGGCGTCTCAAGAGCTGACCCCTGATCAGAGGGCTTCGAACCTCAGCGCTTCACCCCAGAAGCTGCAGACCAACGCATTGGCCGGTCCAGCAGGTCCGCTTGT
>CAIUZX010000389.1 GCA_903903715.1 uncultured Caulobacterales bacterium | reverse complement strand
TCCCGCTCCAGCGCTTCGTCGAAGGCGAAGGAGTATTCCTGGCTCTCGATATCGACCCGCGCGCCAGGATAGCGGTTCCAGAACCAGGTGCCGCCGACACCAGAGCCCGCCTCGATGACACGTGCGGTGAGGCCAAGGCCCCTCAGGCGATGCAGCATGTAGAGGCCGGAAAAGCCTGCGCCGACAATGACGGCGTCAAACGTCTTCACCGCCTCGGGTCCCTGGGTGCTGGTCGACATGAATTTCTCCCATAATCTTGTTTTGCGGGGAGGCTAATGCATTTGGCGGCGGAAGGGGACGGGTTGCGCGGATAAAAATTGCGCGAGGGTCCGAACTCAGCCGTCGGCGTCGAGGGCCTGGCCGCTCATCTGGGCGGGATTGGTCAGAAGGCTCGCCACCATCGCCGCGGTCCTGTCCGGGGAGGCGGTGTGGTGGCGCACCACATTGACCCGGATCTTGTCGGCTTCCCCCTCAAGGGCGGCGATCCGGGCGAGTTGCAGGGCGCCCGCAGCGCTCGCCGCTTGGGCCGCAATTCCGACCGTGGGGCGCATGGCTCCGTCCGGCGTGATCAGCACGATCGATCCGCCATGTCCGCCATTGGCCCGGATGAGTCTGATGCTCGCCTGAAGGGTCAGGAACGCGCCGTCGAGATTGGCGCCGGCCGCGCGCTTCCAGGTGTCGAAGCGAAGCGTGGCTATCTCTCCGGTCGCGGCGACGTCGGCTCTGGCGGCTACATGGGTCAGTCCGCCGAAGGAGATGCGGATCCGTGTTTCTGACGCCGCCCACTCCACCGGATCGGCGAGATCGTGGGTCAGGCGGATGATCTGCACGCCCGGACGCTCGAGCTGGTCGGCCAGATCGGCGAGGGCGGCGCTGTTGCGGTCAAGGAGCGCCAGACGCATCGCGCCACGTTCGACCAGCCGCCTTGCGCACGCCGCTCCCACGCCTGACGCAGCGCCGGTGACGAGGATGGAAGCGGTCTGTAGAGGCATGGCGTTGACCCTCGCTCCGATTTTCCCACGAGACGTGTCGCCGTGAGACGCGGTCGCCTGTATCCTTGCGTCGGGGCGGTGAGTCATGCGTCTGCGACTCAAGCCAGCCGCGCCCGACGGAGCCAACAATGTTCGCCGCAATCGGCGTTGTCGCAATCCTGATCCTGGCGCTTTTGACCCTGTCAGCGATGTTTTCGGCCGCCGAGACGGCCATGACCGGCGCGAGTCGCGCCCGCCTTCACCAACTGGAACGCGAGGGCGACCGCGCCGCCAAGCGCGTGAACCATCTGATCGAGCGTCAGGAGCGGATGATCGGTGCGCTGCTCCTGTGCAACAGCGTGATCAATATCCTCTGCTCGGCCCTCGTGACGGACCAGTTGGAGCATCGCCTGCCCAGCCCCTGGGGCGTCGTAGTGTCAACCGGGGTCATGACCGTGCTGGTGCTGGTTTATGCGGAGGTCCTGCCCAAGACCCTGGCCATTGGCCGTCCGGATGACGTGGCGCGGGTGCTGTCCTGGCCGACGGCGGTGGCCGTCCGGCTGTTCGGGCCGGTCATCGCCGCGATCCAGTGGGGGATCGTCAAGTCGCTGGCTCTGGTCGGCTTCGAGGTGTCGCCGGAAGCCGATGCGTTTGCGGCGCAGGAGGAGATCCGCGGCGCCATCGAGTATCACCACGAGGAAGGTCTGGTCGAAGATCGCGACCGGCGCATGCTCGGCGGGGTGCTCGATCTCTCCGACATGGACGTGACCGAGGTGATGGTGCACCGG
>CAIUZX010000388.1 GCA_903903715.1 uncultured Caulobacterales bacterium | reverse complement strand
GTCGAGGATCTTGACCACCTTCACCGCCGCCGCATCGATGGCCGTCAGCTTGCCGTCCCGGCCCGTCGGCACGAAGACGAGGCCGGACGTTGCGTCATAGGCCGCGCCGTCGGGTCCCGGCCCGATGGCGAGACTGCCCTTGATCGCCCCTGTCTTGGCGTCCGTCACCACCGCGACCTTGTTCGCGCAGGCCGAGACGAGGCGCCCCGCCTTCGGATCAAGGGCGAGGCCGGTGGGGCCTTCACAACCCGTCAGCGGGTAATGGGCGGTGACCGACTTGGCGCGGGTGTCGATCACCGCCACTTCGGCCTTGTCCTCGACATTGACATAGATCAGGCCGTTGCCGTCCGCGACCGCCTCTTCGAGCGCGCCGGGAAGGGCGATGTGGCCAACGAGGCTGCGGCTCTTTGGATCGACGATGTCCACGCCGCCGTCAGCGTTGTCCATCACGAAGACGAGGCCGGTCGCGGGGTCCAGAAGAGCGGCGTCCGGCTTCTTGCCGACCTTGAGCCGGATCGTGACCTCTCCGGTCGCGCCGTCGACAAAGCCGACCTCGCCGACCTGTCCGGAGGTGATGAGGATCTCCTTGCCGCCATTGAGCGAGAGCGCCTGGTGATTGCGGACGAGCGCTGCGCCGACGAGGCGCGCCTTGCCGGTGGTCACGTCGATCACACTGGCGCCCGCAGAGCGGCCAACCAGCACCGAATGCGTCGCCGCATCGAAGCTGACATAGTCCCAGCCCCCGTCCGTCAGCGCCACGTCAGCCGCAGCGCTCGCGCCGGCAGTCATCACGGCGGCGGTAGCGATCAGGATCGAGGTCATGGCGCGCATGGAATGGGCTTTCGTGACAAACCGTGGGGACAGGATCGCCGGAGTAAAGCGTTTTCATGTCCGGTCAATGACGGACGTTTCAACTGCGCGTCGGCAGGAACGGAACCAGCATCGGCACGCGCGCAGCATAGGCGTCGTAGGCCTTCGCGCCCAGTTGTTCGCGCAGGAAGCCCTCCTCCACCCGCGCTACGGCGAAGCAGCCGATGGACATCAGCGTCGCGCCCACCGCCGCGACCGGGGTTGCGTGAAAGGCGGCGCTCATCCAGCCGGACCAGAGGATCCCGGCATAGATCGGATGACGTACGAGACAATAGGGGCCGGTATCGACCACGCGATGATCCGCCTTGACCTGCACCGTCCCCGACCACAATCGGCCAAGGTGCAGACGCGCCCACCAGCAGAAGACAAAGCCCAACCCGGTCAGGCCGATCAGGGCCGCGAGAGCAGGTTCAGACCAGATCAGGAGCGGACGAAACGCGGGGGTGAGCGCTGGAACCGCATCCTTCAGATCCGTCCAGGCCTGCGACGGCGGAATGGTCATGGCCGCGCCGAGCCCCAGGAACACCCGCTTCAACGTAAAGACGTCAGTCTTCTTGCGAACCGACGTTGGCGCTGACCAGAACGCTGCGGCGAACCAGCTCAAGGCCCAGATCAACCAGACGGCGTTCAGCGCCATATTGTAGACGAGCATCATGCGCTCCGTTTTGGGGAGCTTAGGCGCCGGGCGGCCACTTCGCAATCCGGGCATCTACACATCGTATTTTTCTATTTCAAATAAAAATATTATAAATTTCTCCGATGAAAAGGTCGGGCGTAAAAGTCTCTTCAATCGCTCCCTTCGATGAGGAAACCCAAGATGACCGCCACTCTCGACGCCCCCGCTAAAGGCCAATGTCCCGTCGCGCACGGCG
>CAIUZX010000387.1 GCA_903903715.1 uncultured Caulobacterales bacterium | reverse complement strand
GAAATTGCGATCCTACGTGCGCTGGTCACAAACCTATCGGCAATGCCGGCCCACCTCATAGACATCGGGGATCTGGAAAAAGCGGTCACTGAACGATCGAGACATCTTGTCACGGGAAATTTCGTGACCGGATACATTGCAGATTCCGGTTCAGCGCTCATCGATGCTCAGGCCTTGATCAGGCTCGCAGACAACATCACCGGCGCCGCCAACAAGTGCGAGGCCGCGCGGTGGATCCTCACGACGCTAGGAGGCCTGAAGTTCGAGCGTGAGCTGAGGGAATCTGCCGTGTCTCCAACGAGCAAATTGGCGATACTCGCCGACTTGCAGCGGTCACTTCGCCGCGCGGGCCTGGCGCCGTCGGACAGCGAAGCCTGTATCACAAAGATCGGCGAAATCGGCGCACTCGTCGAATCTGACAGCCGTCTCATGCAGACTGTGCAAAGGTCGGCCGCCAGTCCGGTTCAACGACTCATGATCCTTCTGCAGATGGCGGCGGGCGAGACAGCGCCGCAAGGCCCGTGCGCAGACCGGGCTAGGAATGAAGCGATCCGGCTTCTGCGCTCAAGCGAAATTCGCCCCGCGCTGGCGGCGGCGCCTGACCAGCTCGGCCGCGTCAGACAGCTCATGGGCGCGATCGGTCTCGCCGCCTGAGGGCGCCTCAGACCGTAACCTGCGCGCCCAGTTCGACCACGCGCCCGGGAGGTATTCGGAAGAAGTCCGTGGGGTTGGCGGCGTTGCGCATCAGGAAGATGTAGACCTTGTCTTGCCAGAGCGGCATGCCTGACTGCGAGGCTGGCACCACCGAGCGCCGACCCAGGAAGAAGGACGTCGCCATGATGTCGAATTTCAGTCCGTGCTTGCGGCAAAGTCCGAGAGCCTTCGGCACATTCGGGCTTTCCATGAAGCCGTAGGTAATGACGAGTTTCTTGAAGTCGTCGCTTACCGGTTCAATGCGAATTCTATCCGATTCCGGAACACGCGGCGTTTCGGCCGTCAGAACAGTGAGAATGATGTTTTTCTCGTGAAGGACCTTGTTGTGTTTGAGATTGTGCATCAGGGCGACAGGCGCGACGTCGGGATCTGATGTCAGGAAGATTGCAGTCCCGGGCACCCGGTGAGGCGGACGGGCGCGTAGCATCTCGATCAGATCGGACAATGGGACTGAATCTCGCCGGGTCTTGTCGGTCAGGATCTGTGTGCCGCGCACCCAGGTCGCCATGACCGTGAACAACAATCCGCCAAGGGTCAGAGGAAGCCAGCCGCCTGTTGCGATCTTCAGCCCATTTGCGAACAGAAAGACAGAGTCCAGAAGGATCAGCGGCGCGCACATCGCCCAGGCCTGCCACCGCGCCCAGCCCCACATGTGTCGCACAACGATATAAGCAAGGATTGTGGTCACAAGCATTGTGCCCGTGACGGCCAATCCATAGGCGTCCGACAGATTGTCGGAATTCTGGAAAACCAGCACCAACGCCAGAACGCCGACCATCAGCAGGGAATTGATCTGAGGAATGTAGATCTGGCCGGACTGGGTTTCGGACGTCCGTTTCACGTCCATCCGGGGCAGAAGCCCAAGTTGAATAGCTTGCTGGGACAGAGAATAGGCCCCTGTAATGACAGCTTGACTGGCGATCGCGGAAGCCAGAACGGCGAGCACGACCAGGAACAGGCGTAAGTTTGGCGGGCACATCACAAAGAACCAGTCCTGCGACGCGAAGGCGGTGTGATGCGCCTGCGATTCCGCCAGAACCTTCAGGGCGAAGGCGCCTTGACCGAGGTAGTTCACCGCAAGCGCCGGAAGGACGAGGAACAGCCAGGATGCCTGGATGGGCCAGCGCCCGAAGTGTCCCATGTCGGCGTAGAGCGCCTCAGCTCCCGTGACGGTGAGGAACACGGACCCCAATACGAGCAGTCCGACGATACCGTGATGAACGATGAAGTTGACGGCATATATGGGCGTCAGCGCCAAAAATACGTTTGGTGAGTCTGCGATGTGCACGACCCCCAACAAGGTGATCGTCGCGAACCAGACAAGCATCACGGGTCCAAACAGGCGTGCAACGTTCGCGGTTCCGCGTGACTGGATCAGAAACAATCCGACGAGGATCACGAAGGAAGCGAAGGTAATCGCCTTGGGACTTGCAAGGCTTTCCAAATTGGGAACGTCGTGCAGACCCTGGAACGCGCCAAGAACGGATATGGCCGGTGTGATGATCGAGTCGCCGTAGAACAGGGCGGCGCCGACGACACCCAGGACGAAGACCAACCTCGTCCGTCGCCCGAGCGCTCGTCCCGCCAGCGCCATGAGGGACAGGACGCCGCCCTCGCCCTTGTTGTCGGCACGCATCACGAACAGCACATATTTCAGCGTCACAACGAGAAAGAGGGCCCATAACGCCATTGAAACGACGCCGATGATGGAGGCGTCGGTCATCGGATCCTTAGCCGCCTGAACCATGGCAGCCTGAAAGGCGTAGAGAGGACTGGTGCCGATGTCTCCGAACACCACACCGATGGATCCGACCGCAAGGCCAAGCGTGGCGCGTGAGTAGAGGCCGGTCGATCCGGCGTGCCCGTGTGTGCCGGCCTGGTGTTGTGGGTGCGAATGATGATCAGCGTCGTCGGCGGATTCAGCCGACTTACACGGGGGCTCAGCGGACACATCCCCGCTTGAGGTTGCGTCACCAGGCTTGGCGGCCATGCATTTCCTCCGAGGAAGCCTGCATCCCAAATGAGTTGGGATCAGTCGTCCCGAATTCCTGTTCCCGATGCGTGTTCGGAAACATGAAAGGCGGCGGGGAATACTCCTATTTCCGATCGCATTCAATGGCGCAGTCGCAAGCTTTACGACCATGCGTTCGAACGTCCATTGATTGCTAAGGCTAAGCCCTTACGTTTGCAGTCGAACTTGAATGGACGCCATGTCTGACAGCCAACGTTTTCCCGTCGCCGCTCATGCGCTCGCTTACCTCGCGCATTGCGGCGCCTATGCGCAGGACAAGGCGGTGTCGAGCGCCTCTCTGGCGGCGTCCATGCCTACCAATCCGGTCGTCGTGCGGCGCGTGACAGGCATGCTTTCCAAGGCCGGCCTGATTGCGACCCGCGCCGGCGCGTCCGGGGGCGCCTGGTTGATCGTGCCTGCTACGGACATCACACTGGATCAAGTCCTTCGCGCCGTGGGGGGCTGCACCCACCTTGGTTGCCCGCCTCCCGG
>CAIUZX010000386.1 GCA_903903715.1 uncultured Caulobacterales bacterium | reverse complement strand
GGGCAAAGCGCCCGCTGATGTCGAGGTGATCCGCGCGCCGACGGATCTCGTCTGGCTGATCGCGCGCATCCAGACCAATGGCCCCAAGGACTACGCCCACGTGCGCACGCTGCAGCAGGGCGTGACCCTGACCCCCAGCGTCGCGCCGCCCGCCCCGGAGGTCGACGCGGCGTTCAATCGGACGGTCCCGGTCGCCCGGCAGATCATCGCCATGCCAGCGGACACGTTCTTTGCCGAGGCCGCGCGCCTGACCGGCCTCTATCCGCCGCATGACGTGGATCAGCCCGCCCTCGCGCGGCTGGCGCGGATCGGCTTCAAGCCGGGCAAGCCCTTCGACCTCGCCGCCCTGCCCCCGACGATACAGACGGCGATCAAGCGCGCGCAGCTTGACCTTCTGATGAGCTATCGCGGCGCAGGGTTGTCGGTCGGGGAAAAGCGCGGAACCTGGCGGTTCCAGCCCAATAACCTCGGCGCCTATGGCGGGGACTACCGCCTGCGTGCGCTGGTGGCGATGGGCGGCCTCGGCGCCAATCGGATCGAGGATGCGATCTATCCGAACACGGGGGTCGACGCCGCAGGTCAGCCCCTGGTCGGAACCAAGAGCTACAAGCTGCATTTCGAGAAGGCCAAACTGCCGCCGGCGGGCGCCTTTTGGTCCCTGACCGCCTATGATCTGACGGGCTTTCCCATCCCGAACCCCGAGAAGCGCTACGCTGTCGGCGACCGCGACCCGCTGGTCTTCAACGCGGACGGCTCCCTCGACCTCTATGTGGGGCAGACCCCGCCCGACGCCGCGACGCTGAAACCCAACTGGCTGCCGACCGCCGCCGACCCGTACAATCTGACCTTGCGGGTCTATCTGCCCAAGCGCGAGGTGCTGGACGGGCGCTGGACGCCGCCGCCGGTGACCGCGATCGAGACGAAGGCCAGCCCGGACAAGGCCAAGGCGCCGGGGGTTTAATCACGCGGGCCCGGAGATCGTCGAAACTCGCATTTTTCGTTGCCCCGAAGCAGAGCTTGCGGCACACCCACAGGCGCCCTGACAACGCTGTCAGGGCGATCATCCGGGTGACAGAACATGAGCCAGACGCGGGGACCAAGACGCGAAGACGTGCGCCTGCTCGGGCGGATACTCGGCGACGTGATCCGCGATCAGGCGGGGGAGCGGGTCTTTGATCTGATCGAGGATATCCGCCGCGCGTCGGTCGCCTGGCGGCGGGACGGCGGAGACGCCTCACGCCTCCACGAACGTCTGCTGCGCCTGTCGACGCACGAAGCGGTGCAAGCCGCCCACGGCTTTGCGCTGTTCCTCCAGATGACCAATCTGGCCGAAGATCAGGCCGTTCGCGCCCGGCTGATGAGCGCCGAGCCCGATGAGACGCAGCGACCGGCGACGCTGCCCGCCGCCATCGCCGCCCTGTCGTCGGGTCAGATGTCGAGGTCGTCCGCGCTTCGTCAGCTCGAGCAGGCGTCGGTGGCCCCCGTCCTGACCGCTCACCCCACCGAGATCCGCCGCAAGTCCGTCCTCGACCGGCTGACGGCGCTGAGCGAACTCCTCGACCGCCGCGCCGGCGCCTCGGCGACCCGCAAGGCCGAAATCGAAGCGGCCATGAAGGCGGAGCTGACCCTTCTCTGGCACACGCGCCTCCTGCGGCATTCGGGTCTTGCGGTGCTGGACGAGATCGACAACGCCGCCTTCTTCTTCCAGCGCACCTTCCTCGACGGCCTGCCCCGCCTCTACGAGGCCTGGGAGACGGCGCTCGGAACCACCGATCTGCCCAGCTTCCTGCGCGTCGGGTCCTGGGTGGGCGGCGACCGGGACGGCAATCCCAACGTGACGGCCGAGGTGCTGGCCGAAGCCTTCCGCCGCAACGCCTCCACCGCCCTCAACTGGTATCTGGCCGAGATCGACGCCCTGGGGGCGGAGCTCTCCATCGCCTCGCCGCCTGCGCGGATCTCCGCAGGGCTGAAGGATCTGGCGGAGGCGTCGCACGACCCGTCGGCGCAGCGGCGGGACGAGCCCTATCGCCAGGCGCTGGCGCTGATCTACGCCCGCACGGCCGCCACTTTGCAGAGCCTTGGACGCACAACGCCCGCCAAACGCCCCCGCGTCGCGGGCGACCCCTACCCCAGCGCCGCGGACATGATCGCGGACCTGCGCACGGTGATGCAGAGCCTCGTCTCGCACCACGGTCAGGTGTTCACGCGGGGGCGGCTGCCGAGGCTGATCCGCGCCGTCGACCTGTTCGGTTTTCATCTGGCGAGGCTCGATCTTCGCCAGAACTCGAACGTGCACGAGCGGGTGGTGGCGGAGCTGCTCAAGGTCGCGGGCGTCTGCCCGGCCTATGAGACGCTGGATGAAGCCAAACGGATTAGCCTGCTGCTGGCTGAGCTCGCCCATGACCGCCCGCTGCACTCGACCTATGTCGCCTATTCCGACGAGACCCGCAGCGAGCTCGCCATCGTGCGGGAGGCCGCACGGCTGGCGGCGGACTTCGGGCCTAAGGCGTTCGGCAGCTACATCATCTCCAACTGCAACGCCGTGTCGGATCTTCTGGAGACCTTCATCCTCTTGAAGGAGGCGGGGCTGTTCCAGGGCGGCGGCGCAGGGGTGGCGAAGCTGCTGCCGGCGCCCCTGTTCGAGACCATCGCCGACCTCCGCGCCGCGCCGACCGTGCTGGAAGCCTACCTGAAGCTCGCCCCGGTGCGCCGGGCCCTGGGGCCTGCGGGCGTGCAGGAGGTGATGATCGGCTATTCGGACTCGAACAAGGACGGCAGCTACCTCACCTCCATCTGGGAGGTGCGCACCGCCGTCGACGGGCTGCAGTCCGTGGCGCGCGAGGCGAAGGTGGCGCTCGCCCTGTTCCATGGTCGCGGCGGCACGGTGGGTCGCGGCGGCGGCTCGAGTTTCGAAGCCATTATCGCGCAGCCCGACGCCGCCAGCGGCGGACGCTTCCGCGTGACCGAGCAGGGGGAAGTCGCGGCGAACAAGTATCTCGACCCCGACATCGCCCGCCACCACCTCGACAGCCTCGCGGCTGCGTCCGTCCTGTCCGCCCTCGACGGACCGACGCGGGAGGCGGGCCAGCCGCCGCCGGGGGCGGAGCGCCTCGCAGACCTCTCCGCCGCCGCGTTCAGGGCCTATCGGGCGCTGGTCTACGACACCAAGGACTTCCCGGACTATTTCCGCGCAGCCACGCCGATCCGCGAGATCGCG
Source organism: uncultured Caulobacterales bacterium (assembly GCA_903903715.1). Lineage (GTDB taxonomy): Bacteria > Pseudomonadota > Alphaproteobacteria > Caulobacterales > Caulobacteraceae > CAIMFV01. Next base: position 485 of record CAIUZX010000386.1, on the reverse strand, counting down.
ACCCTGAAGATCGGCAGCCGCCCGGCGTCCCGCACGCCGTCGGGACGGATCGAGGATCTGCGCGCCATTCCGTGGGTGTTCTCCTGGTCGCAGTCCCGGGTCATGCTGCCGGGCTGGTACGGCTTTGGCTCCGCCCTCGCCGATGCGGGCGTGTCGGTGGAGACGCTGTCGGAGCTCGCGCAAAGCTGGCCCTTCTTCTCCACCACCCTCGCCAATATGGAAATGGTCATGGCCAAGTCCGACATGGCCATCGCGCGCCGCTATGCGGACCTCTGCGACGACAAAGCGCTCGGCGACCGCATCTTCGGGCGCATCCACGACGAGTGGCGGCGCACGCGGGACGGGCTGCTGGCGATCACGGGCCAGACCGAGCTTTTAAGCCGCAATCCCGACCTCGCCGCCGCCATCGAGGCGCGCAACCCCTATATCGACCTTCTCAACCACATGCAGGTCGATCTGATCCGGCGGCATCGGTCTGGCGAGGC
>CAIUZX010000385.1 GCA_903903715.1 uncultured Caulobacterales bacterium | reverse complement strand
GAGTAGTTCTTCTTTACACCTGACCGCATGGACCGCGTCCGCCATTCTCAAGGCTTGAACCGGCGCGCACCTTAGGCTGAGTATCCTTTCGATTTGATATATTGCCGGGCGGTGGCGGGCGCTTTGCCTTGACGACGTCAGCGCTTGCGTGAGCCTCGAGCCGCAACGCCGACGTCGCTTGCGTTTCGGGGGGGCTTGTCAAAAACCCATCGTGAAGGGTGGCGGATGCACCCTCTGCCCGGCTGAACTTTGAGCGTTCAGATATTGTTGAGCTTAATAAAAATTCAATTTTCGCAATATTCCCTCCAGAATAACGGTGCTGAATTGTAATTCAATATTGGAAATTTACACTTAGGCTGCATGGCTGCGTTTCGGATTATTCAGCGTGAACGGACGTCGCCATGGAACAGCACCCTGTGTTCGGTCACAGACGCGCGATTTCGTCGTTCCCGCCGGATCAGGGCCGGAGTGACGAACCCCGATCATTGGCCGAAGACGACATTTTTCCGCTCACGCTCACGAAGACGATGGGCGTCGGCCTGCGACCGACGCTCGTAGCCCTGGCGCTCTTAATCTGCGCCCAGCTCGCACCCCTGCTGGTGGCGCAGCCCGGGGCCATTGCGGGCGTAATGTTCCACAGTGTGCAAACCGTCCTTATTCCAGCCGAGATACTGGTGGCGATCCTGATCTACGCCCTGGGTCATTTCCCGACGGTGCTGACCATGGACGCGGACGGGGTCTTTGTGAACGTCCGCAAGAAGATCGGCTTTATCGCCTGGCGTGACATTGATCGCGCCGTCGAAACGACGTCCGGCGTTCGGCTAATGCTCAATTATCCCTTGAACCAGCAGCTGTCGGATTACGCCATCTCCGGGCAGATCGGCCTGACGCCGTCTCAGCTGCACGACGTTTTGGCGGAGGGGATCTCTCGCTTCTCCGCCAACGCATCGAAACCGTCCAACGTGACCGGTCTTGCGCCGACCACCGTGAGCCGACCGGTCCGATTGATGCTGGCGTGCGGGCTGGTCTTCGCCATGTTCTGCGGGTTTGTGATCTATATCGTCATGCAGGGCCAGACGACCCTAGAGCTTCAACGGCACGGTCGAAGTGTCATGGCTGTCCCCTTGCGGACCTATATCGCCTCCTGCGGCAGAAGATCCTGCTCCACCCATGTCGAATACACGTTTGCAGCGGCCGGGACTGACGGCGCCTATCGTCAGTACACGGGCGATAGCTATATCAGCCGGACGGAGCGCGACCGCCTCACAGCCGGCAGCCTCATCCCTGTTGTGTATGACGCGAGGCGTCCTGAGGTGTCTCAAACCAATTTCAATAATGTCGTGTTTCGATCAGATCCAACAGAGACGACCTGGTACATGATCAAGGTGTTGAGCGTGATGTTCATGCTGCCCGTCGGGTTATTGGCGTTGATTGCAGCGCCGGAGCTCCTGAAAGCGTTGCGCCGAAGACGGGCGACATCGTTTCATCAGCAGGCTTGAGGGTTGCGCACACCTACCTCCCGCTACCCCGCCCCGTCCACCCGTGTTAACCTTCACCCGTGCAGACTCTCCTCCCGCCTGTCCGGTCGCCGCGCGGTGAAGCCCGTGTCGCCGGAGCGCTCTATATCCTCGTGATCCTGCTGGGCGGGTTTGCGGAGGTGGCGGTGCGGCAGGGGCTGATCGTGGGCGGCGATCCGGCGGCGACGGCCAAGGCGATCATGGCGAATGAGAGCCTCTATCGGCTGGGCTTTTGCGCCGAGATGCTGACCAACATGATCGCCATTCCGCTGACGCTGATCACGTATCGGATCCTCGCCCCGGCAGGCCGGTTCTGGGTGCTGCTGGCCGTGCTGTTCGACCTGACGCAGAACACGATCAACGCGGTCAACGCCTGGACCCAGTTTGCGCCTCTGACGCTATTGAGCGGTTCGCCCGATGTGGCGGCGCTGCCGAAGGCGGAGCTTGCGGCGCTGGCGCGGGTGGCGCTGAAGTGGCACGACGTCGGCTTCAACATCGCCCTCACCTTCTTCGGCGTCGCCCTTGTCATCTATGGCGTGGTCATCTTCCGCTCGCGCTTCCTACCGCGGCTGATCGGCGTGCTCTACGGCATCGCAGGCTTATGTTACCTGGCCAACAGCTTCGTCTACTTCATGGCACCCAGCCTGTCGTCACCCGCCATCCTCGCCCCCTGCCTCCTCGGCGAAGGCGCGCTGGCGCTGTGGATGCTGATCGTCGGCGTGAACGAGACCAGGTGGCGGGCTGTGGCGGAGCGCCCATAAAAAAGGACGGCCCAGCGGGAGGCCGGACCGTCAACACACCACACCAGACAGTAAAAAAGATATCAGCTCGCCAGACTCAGCTCGCAAGACGCTGGGGCTGGTCATTGCGGTGGAGCTGACGCTCGATCCAGGCGTAGGTCCGCTCCAGCCCCATGCGCAGGGGCCGCTCCGGCGCCCAGTCGATCTTTGCGCGGATCAGGCGGTTGTCGGAGTTGCGGCCGCGGACCCCCAGCGGGCCCGGAATATGGCGTCGGCGGATGCGCTTGCCGGCGATGTCCGCGACCATCGTGGCGAGGGCGTTGATGGTCACCATCTCCTCCGAGCCGATATTCACAGGACCGCAGAAGTCCGAGCGCATCAGGCGCAGGGTGCCTTCGACACACTCGTCGACATAGAGGAAGGAGCGGGTCTGTTCGCCGTCGCCCCAGATCTCGATCTCGCCATTGTCCGGCGCCGCGGCGACCTTGCGGCACATGGCGGCGGGGGCCTTTTCCTTGCCCCCGGTCCAGGTGCCTTCCGGTCCGAAGATGTTGTGATAGCGGGCGACGCGGCAGGTCATCCCGTGGTTGCGGGCGTAGGCGAGGTAGAGCCGCTCGGAGAACAGCTTCTCCCAGCCGTATTCGCTATCCGGCGCGGCGGGATAGGCGCTTTCCTCGGCGCAGTTCGGATTGTCCGGGTCTTCCTGATTGTAGGCCGGATAGATGCAAGCGGAAGAAGAATAGAAGATTCGGCTGGCGTTGCGGCAGCGCGCGGCTTCCAGCACGTTCAGATTGATCGTCGCCGAATTGTGCATGATCGCGGCGTCGTTCGCGCCGGTGAAGATGTAGCCCGCGCCGCCCATGTCGGCGGCCAGCTGATAGACCTCGTCAAAGCGGCGATCGAACATCTCGCGGACGAACAGGGGATCCCGAAGGTCGCCGATGCAGAAGTCATCCGCCGCGGTCTCCGCGAACTCATTGAATTTCAGGTCGACGCCGCGCACCCAGAAGCCTTCAGCCTTCAGGCGCTTCACCAGATGGCCGCCGATAAAGCCGCCGGCCCCGCAAACAAGCGCTGTACGCATGGATTGTGCTCCACCAATTTCGATCCCAATTCGGGATGCAACGGTTCCATTCGAGGGCTTCATCTCAAGTTTCGTTCCAGAAACTGGCCCTCATCTTCAGATTCGACTGATCAGAAGCAGATCTTGATCACTCACGACTGATCAGACCACCTCGATAACTGTCGATATCGAGGCGATCCAAGACGCGCGCACGAAGCCGAAGCTCAGACCGCGCGCTTCAGATCGCGGGGCGTCCGCAGCTTCCCGCGGCGGGAGGCCGCGTGGGTCGGCAGGGTCGGGATCTCCTGGCCGCGCTGACGGGCCAGAAGCGCGTCGAAATAGGCGATCGTCCGGACCAGACCGGTTTCCAGGTCCACCGACGGACGCCAGCCCAGCACTTCAGTGGCCATGGAGATGTCCGGACGGCGCTGCCTTGGATCATCGGTCGGCAAGGGCATGAATATGATCTTCGAGGAGGATCCGGTCAGGGCGATGATCTTTTCCGCGATCTCCCGGATGGTGCTCTCCACCGGGTTGCCGAGGTTGAGCGGGCCGGTGAACTCCGGCGGCGTGCCCATCAGGCGGACAAAGCCGTCGACCAGGTCGTCGACATAGCAGAAAGACCGGGTCTGTTGGCCCTCGCCGAATATTGTCAGATCACGGCCGGTCAGGGCCTGGATGATGAAGTTGGACACGACCCGCCCGTCATTGGGATGCATGCGCGGGCCGTAGGTGTTGAAGATCCGGGCGATCTTCACCTGTAGGTTATGCTGACGGCGATAGTCGAAGAACAGGGTCTCGGCGCAGCGTTTGCCCTCGTCATAGCAGGAGCGCGGCCCGATCGGATTGACGTGGCCCCAGTAGCCTTCCGGCTGCGGGTGGACGTGCGGATCGCCGTACACTTCGGAGGTCGACGCCTGCAGGATCTTCGCGCCGGTGCGCTTGGCCAGGCCCAGCATATTGATGGCGCCGAGGACATTGGTCTTGGTGGTCTGGACCGGATCGCGCTGATAATGGATCGGCGACGCCGGGCAGGCGAGATTGTAGATCTCGTCAATCTCCAGGAACAACGGCTGACAGATATCGTGGCGGATGATCTCCAGTCGCGGATGACCGCTCAGCGAATCCAGGTTCGAGCGCGCGCCTGTGAAGAAGTTGTCGACGCAGATCACATGCGCGCCTTCGGACAACAGACGTTCGCACAGGTGCGACCCGAGGAAGCCGGCCCCTCCCGTAACGAGTATGCGTTTTTCTAGGTGCATTGCACTGCCCTTGCGAGATCGCCTGCAATTGAGGCGTTTGCCAGGGGGAGAGCAATTTCAGCGCCAGAGCCCAAAACGGCTCCCGGCCGAGGTCCCGGTCAAGCGATCCCGGCGCAATGAAAGCTTGGAAAAACAATCTTGAGAGGTCACTCACCTCCAGCAATGCTCCCATTGTGATCGATTTTCGACGAATCAAAGCGATCAGAGGTCATGTCTGATCTCATTCGTCCGAAGTTAGTTGAATCTGAGGAAATCCATGCCGAAATCGGCAACTCATTCTCAGTACTCAGAATAGCCCCAGAATGATACATCGTTCCATATTGTTCCAAAGTGGCCCATTTAAGTATATTGTGCTCATTTTGACCACTAGGAGACTATCAATTGCGAATATATTTTGCGTGGCGAATTAAACATTAAGAATTCGCGTGACGAGAAGCTGAATTCACGCGTGAAGAATATTTTAAGGTTAATGAGTGCTGAATAATAAATTAACAAAAACTTACATCTTTGGCTCAAAAATTGAACTTGCTCCGGCATCAGGCGTAACCGCCATTTTGGAGCTCAACATGAAAACGCTTCTTCTCACCACCGCCGCCCTGTCCAGCATGATGCTGGCCGGCGTCGCCTTCGCCGACACGACTGTCGATATCGGCGCTGTCACGAACCAGCAGAACGACTATCACCTGACGATCTCGAGCCTGAACGCCAACATCGACAACGTCGGCAAGGACGTGTCGGAAACCTCCGCGGCGATCGGCAACAGCCTGTCGATCGGCGGTTCGGCGGACGGCAAGACCAACGCCTCCATCGACGGCCTCACCAACATTCAGAAGCAGACCGGCTACATCTCCTCGTCTCTGACCACGACCGTTCATGACATCGGCGGTAACGTGTCGGCCACGTCGGCGGCCCTCTGCAACTCCGCGTCCGCCACGGTCGACAAGTCCACCGGCTCGGTCAGCAACAGCCAGTCCTGCGCTGGAGCGGACCCGATCTCGACCCTCTCCGCGACGATCCACGCTGTCGCCGGTGAAGTGAAGTCCACCTCCGCCGCGATCGGCAACAGCTTCACGCTGGGCGCGAGCGACGTCACCAAGGCCACCCAGGTGGCTGGCGACCTGAACTCGACCCAGGTCACCTCGGCGCCGGACACCGCGACATCGACCGTCACGGTCTATGGCATCTCGCAAAATGTCACGGCGACCACCGCCGCCATCGGCAATACCTTCACGGCCGTCGCTGATGTGACCGGGAATTCGGATCTGCATCAGACCAACTCGGGTGCGACCTCGGCCTCGATGACGGACACGATCTACAGCGTCACGAAGAACGTCTCCGCCACGTCGGCCGCCATCGGCAACTCCGCCAGCCTGACCGGCAATCTTGGCAGCGGCGCTGGTACGGGCAACGTGACGTCGGACCAGATCAACTCCGGCGCCATCACCGCCTACTTGAAGTCGGACGTGCATGAGATCAACGGCGCCCTGACCGAAACGGCTGCAGCCATCGGCAACACGGCGACCTACGCCGGAAACGCCGCTCAGGTGAAGTTCTCTCAGAACAACAGCGGCAATGTGATCGCGACGGGCGACTTCACCGCCCTGAACATCGGCAACAACAACGGCGTCACGGGCAACATCCAGGACGCCAAGTTCACGGTGGCCGCGATCGGCAACAGCCTCGACCTCGCCGGAACGGCCAGCAAGGGCTACTACGTCGACCAGACCAACTCCGCGATCTGGACCAAGGCGACCGAAACCGTGAACGTGTCGCAGGTCACGGGCAACGTGTCGGCCACGGCCGCCGCGATCGGCAACAGCGCCTCGATCCACGTGAAGTAAGACACGACCCTCTACCGGGCGCGGGCCTTTCGGGGTCCGCGCCCCCTTCTTTCTCCTCACCCTACGCTCATCTTCCCGCCAAAGGCTCACGCCATGACCAAGCTCCTGCGCCTGACCGCCCTGACCCTCGCTCTCGTCGCGAGCGCCGGCTCGGCTTTCGCCACAGTGCCCACCAGCGCGCCAGCCTGGACGGCGACCGGATACAACGGCGCAGCCAACATGGTGCAGTCGAGCGATCCCAACACCACCGCCCGCGGCTCCGGCAACAACCGACTGATCGTCAACGGTGAAGTCCAGCCCAGCGGCTCGGTCAGCACGGCGACCCAGTACATGTCCGCCACGACCGGCGGCGCTGGATCAAGCGGCGTCGGCGCCGGCTACGCTACAGCCACGGCGATCGGCAACCTTTTGAATGTCGAAGTGTCGGGCAACAACAACGTGGTCGTGGTCAATTCCAGCCAGACCAATACGGGCACGGTTTCTGCATCGGCTGCGATAGGATCATCAAAGGTTGTCGCTAATGGCCCGATATAGAACACCCCTTTACACGATCGCATCGATCGCAGCCGTCGCCCTCCTCGGAGGCTCGCTGACCGGCTGCACCTCGATCGCCGCCAATCCCCAGACGGGAAACTACGCCGCCGTGCTCGGCAATGCGCCCGCCACCGCCAACGACACCCCCTATTCGCAAGCCCTGATGTGCCTGGGCGCCTATGCCCGCAACTACAACATCACCCCGCCCCGGATCGCCGTCGGCCGGATCAATGACCTGACCGGCGCCATGTCGCAGGTCACCGGGACGCAGCTGACGCAAGGCGCCTCCCTGTTCGCCATGACCGCGGTCGGCAGAGCGGGCGGCCGTCTGGTCGAGCGCTATGACACCGCCGTCCCCGAGATCGAGCTGAAGTACGCCAACTCCAAGCTCCTGTCCGACTCGCCGGAACGGGCGGGCCAGGACCCGTCGAACTACCGCAAGGTGTTCGCCGGAGAGATCGCCGGTTCGCAATATTACATCGTCGGCGGCATCACCGAGTTGAACAGCAACATCCGCTCCTCCGGCGTCGGCGCCTATCCGGGCGGCTCGAGCACCAACTCGCTGAAGGGCGTGTACACCAACCAGGTCTATGTCACGAACGTGGCCATGGATCTGCGCCTGGTCGATTCCCAGTCGCAGGAAGTGGTCGACCTCGTCTCCTACCAGAAGCAGATCATCGGCTATCAGGTCAGCGCTGGGGTGTTCGACTTCTTCCACGGGACGATCATCGACGTGTCCGGCGGCAAGAGCGCGGTCGAGCCCTCACACCTCGCCGTACGGACCCTGGTCGAGCGGGCGGTCTTCGAGTTCCTCGCCAAGGCCTATGGCCTGAACGACACCCGCGGGTGCCTGCCGCCGGAATCCGACCCGCTGAGAACCTGATCAGCCGGCCCGCAGGCCCGGCGCCGTTCGAATGGACACCAGCTCGAGCGGCCCGTCCTGCGGGTAGGATTTCACGCAGATGATATGCTGGCGCGACGTCGCCAGCTGATTGCCGCCGAGGACGTCCACGCTGAACGGATCGTCCGGCGTCATGCCCCGGAAGAAGGCGACGTGCCCGCGGCCGGGCAGACCGCGATGGCGGAAAACGGCGATGTCGCCGGGACGCGCCGCTGTCGGCGGCAGGCCGTCGCTCGCGCGCCAGACCTCCTCACCCCACCGCAGCCAGCTCAAGGCGCCCGCATCATGGGTGCCGGATATCCCGACCCGCCCGAGGCACCAGTCCGCAAAGGCCGAGCACCACGGGGTCTGATCGCCTGACGGGCGCAGATTGGTCGACATGAAGAACAACAGGATGAGCGGATTGGCGTAGCGCAGGCCCCGGCCCGAGGGCTGCGTCCAGGCCGACTGGAAGCGTGGCGGCGTAGCCTCGAGGAAATAAGACGCCACATCGTAAGGGCGACCGCCCTGTGGCGCGGCGTCGAGGATCGCCTGGGCCCTGCGCCAGCTGGGATCATCCTCCGGCGGAACGGGAGCCGGGTGCGTCCCGTAGAGTTCAGACGACTTTCCGTGGTGCGGTGGGGGCTGCCGCGTCTTGGCTAAAGATCGCGCCCGCAGTCCGCCGGCGGGCACGCTGTCGTCCATCCGGTCATAGATCTCGAACCCCTGCGCCCCGGCGGACGACGCCGCGAACGCCAAGGGAAGGCTCAACACAGCTCTCCGGCCCCAACCAGATCCCGCCACCCCAGTACGCCCCCGATACGCCACGCAACTCATCGTTAACCATTTACCCTACCGTTTTTATGTCAGAAGGGCGAGTCGCCCTCTCGCAGTCCAAAATGACAAAGGGCGTGAGGCGGTTTCCCGTCTCACGCCCCTATTGTCAGACCTGCGGTCGACCGATCAGAACTTCGCCTGAAGCGTGACGAAGGCCATGCGCGGCGCCAGCGGATAGGTCGCGTATCCGGTCGTCAGACCTCCGGTCGCCGTGACGTTCACACTGCCCGGCGCGATGGTCGAGACGCCCTTTTCGTCGGTCAGGTTGGTGACGTTCAGGCTCAGCTTCGCCGACTTGGTCATCGGCAGGGCCGGCAGCTTCCAGCTCGCCTCGAAGCCCAGGGTGAAGGTGCTCTTCACCTTGAACTGGTTGAGGTATTCCGCGAAACGCCGTCCGACATAGTCGCCGGTGAGCTGAGCCTCGAACGGGCCGTAGTCTGCGCTGATGACGAACTTGTTCATCCAGTCGGGGGTCAGGGGAACCGTCTTGCCGGCGGTCGGGATGACCACATTGGCGAGCACGCCGTTCACCTTGGCGGCGGTCGAATAGCTCTCGTCATAGGTCGTCGCGCTGTAGGACACCGCGTCGTAGATATGGAAGTGCTGGCCGAAGTTCAGCGTGCCCGCGAGGTCCACGCCGTCCGTCGTCACGCCGCCCACGTTGACGATCACCGCCGCGCCCGGATTGATGAAGTTGTAGGCGGCGATGTTCAGAAGGCGGTCCGAGAAGTTCACGTGATAATAGTTCACCTGACCTTCGAAGGAAGTCAGCGGTCCGAAGTTGACCGCGTGACGGCTACGGGCGCCGACTTCATAGGTCCAGGAGGTTTCCGGATTGACCGACGACTTGAAGGCCTCGAACGCCGCCTGGCTGCCGAGGCTCCACGGGCTGACGCCGTAGAAGCCGCTGCCCGCGCCGTAGGGGATGAACTGGCGCAGGTTCTTCTGCACGTTGGCGAAGATCTGCTCGTGTTCGTTCACGTCATAGACAGCGCCCAGCTGCGGCAGGAACCACTCGTTCGAGGTGATCGAGCCGGTGGGATAGACCACCGGAACCGCGACCGTCGGCAGGTTCTGCTGGTTGATCGGCACGGTGCT
>CAIUZX010000384.1 GCA_903903715.1 uncultured Caulobacterales bacterium | reverse complement strand
GGACTGCAGCGTGTCGAGGCCGCCGTGACGCGCCCACATCGGACCGATCCGCGCGTCCTGAATGAATTTCAGGCAGAAGGCCTCATGGTTGCCGATCAGAAAAGTGGTCTCGAGGTCACTGCGCGATTGCAGAGCGATAAGCGCGTCAATGACTTCGCGGGACTGCGCGCCGCGATCAATATAGTCGCCGAGAAACACGAGATGGGGCCTGTCGCAATCATCGGAAGTTGCGATGTCGTGTTCGATCGCCTTGATCATCTCGTGCAGAAGGTCGATCCGACCGTGAACGTCGCCGATGGCGAAAAGCGCGCGTCCGTCGGTCCCGCAGTACGTGGCGGCGGCGTCATCGCCCATGCGCTCGTAAAATGTCCAGATTTCTGCCGGCTCAGACTGTGGCAAGCCTTGATCCCTTGGGGCGAACGCGATCAACCGGGCCGACCCGTGCAACCCACATGCCACGCAAAACCTGCGCGCATGCTCTCAAGACCTGTTGTGATTCGCCGATTCAGCGAACAGGGCTGCTGCTCAACTCGCGATCGAGGCCAGCATCATCGCACCGATGACGCCTGCGCTGTCGCCCAGCGCGGGGGGGACGATGTAGCTGTCCACGTCGTGGACCGCGGGCGACTGGAGATAGTCGGCCAGAGTCGCGCTGTAGGCTGTGCGGATCCTCGGATATAGGCCCGCATTCGACATGACGCCTCCGCCCAGAATGATCCGCTGCGGCGCGACGATCAGGCTGAGGGTCGCGCAGAATTCGCCAAGATACCCAGCTATCAGATCAAAGATCGGCGCGGCGGGATCGGCGTCGCTGAGCGGGTGGCCAAGCCGCGCCAGAATGGCCGGGCCGCTGGTCAGGCCTTCAACGCAATGTCCATGGAACGGGCAGACCCCTCCAAAGTCTGCGTCGGCCGGCCGCTTCTTGAGGAGAATGTGTCCCATTTCGGGATGGTTCAGGCCGTGCAGAGGGCGACCATTGATGATCACGCCGCCGCCGACGCCGGTGCCCACGGTGACGTAGGTCACGACATCCAGACCGCGTCCGGCGCCCAGGGTCGCTTCAGCGAGTCCCGAGCCGTTGACATCGGTGTCCAGCGCCACCTCGCAGCCTAGCCCTGTCTGCAACGTGCCGACGATATCCGCCCCGCTCCAGCTCGGCTTGGGCGTCTTGGCGATGCGGCCGAAGTTCGGATCCTGCTCGTCCAGCACCAGCGGTCCGAAACTCGCAACGCCGAGCCGATCTACGCCGCCATTCATCTCGAAGAAGGCGATTACGGCGCGAAAGGTTTCTTCGGGCGTGGTGGTGGGAATGGTGGTCCGGGCGCGGATGCCGTCCACAGGGTGGCCGAGTGCGCAGACGAATTTCGTGCCGCCGGCCTCAACGCCGCCGATGCGTGGCTGGGTCATTGATCCATCCTCTCGAGGGGAGACATGGATAGGGCCGGATGCAAACCATTGCAAGGCGACGATAGGAAAATCGCGTCACCCTGAAGGGCGACGCGATCTCCATGTCATCAGCTTTTGCCGGATCAGTTGATCCAGTTGGCGACGCCGCCGTGATGCGAGCACGCACCGCTGTGGGACTTGCTATGGGTGTAGGTTCCGTCCTTGCACTTTCCGGTCGCGCCGGCCGGGTCGGTGTTCGAAGCCTTCACGGTCGCGGCTGCCTTGGATGCGGGCTTCGCAGGCGTGGCTGCGGCCGGAGCCACAGTCGGGGCGGGCGCTGCAGCAGGCGTCGGCTTTACGGCGGGAGGCGCCGTCGTGACCTTTGCGTCCGCCGGAGTTGCGCCGCACTTGATGAACTTGCCCTTGTCGTCCTTGCACGGACCGCTCTTGGGCTTTTCGGCCGGCGCGGCGGCGGGAGCAGCGGCGGCGCACTTGATGAACTTGCCTTTGTCGTCCTTACAGGCCCCGCTCTTGGCGAGCGCCGGGGTCGCGCCCAGGGCCAGAGTACAAGCGACGGCGAGGATCAATCGAAAACGCATGTCATGTCCTGAAGCAATGTGGATCTGCACGACAGCGTCCCACGGTCCTCCGCGTTAAACAACAAAATATCAAGAATTACTGACAAATTTTAACGAACTGGGGCGAGTTGAGCGAGAGCCGCCCGAGGATCGAAACGACGAATACGCCCGCCACATGGACGCGTCTCGACAGTCAGGTTTCTAGAATTTGAGGGGTGCGCTCATCGGCGCATCGTCCTGTCAGACAGCAGCGCTGGCGCTGCCCTTGTCGACCAAGACTTTTGCGATTGCGTCGAACAGCAGGCCCATCGCCACAGGCTTCATGATCAGATCATCCGCGCCGCCGGATAAGCAGGACGCGCGCAGATCCGCGGCCGTATCGGCGGTCACCACGATGATCGGCAGCCGGCCCTTGTCGTCGTTGCGTTCGCGGATCTTGCGGATGGCCGTCAGTCCGTCCATCCCCGGCATGCGTAGGTCCATTAGAATTAGGTCAAAGTTCTCCGTGTCGATCAATTCCAGACCGACATAGGCGTTCTCTGCGCCAGTCATTGTCGCTCCGGCGACCTCGAGCATGGCTTTGACCACGCTGCGGTTCATCGGATCGTCCTCGACAAACAGGATCTTCATACGGACCTATCCACTTGACCAGGTCACAATACCAGCAAACCCAATCCATACAGTTAATGCGCGACCATTCTTGTGCGATGCTTTGTCAAAGGTCGCTTTGATCGCAAATGCCGTGAACAGGCAGGTTCGCCGCACTTTGATCAATGCAAGAGGCGAGCAGCTACAGCGCTTCGTTGTCCGCTGCGATAGGCGCAATGGCGGTTTTGCATATAATTTTGTTGAGTTGAGACCGCATCTTTGCGCGAGGCTCGCCGCCCTGCAGTCGGCCTGATCTCAGGGTTTTCCGGAAATCGAATTCAGCTGAAAATTCATCGTCGAGGGCCTGGCGGGCCTGGCGGCGTAGTCCTTCAGAAAGTCGATCAGCGCGTCGCAGGGCAACGGCCTCGACAGATGGAAGCCCTGGATCGTGTCGCACCCCATCACCTGGAGCAGGGCCAGGCACATCGCGTCCTCGACGCCCTCGGCGGTCACGTGCATGTCCAGCGCGTGCGCCAGATCGATGGTCGAGCGGACAATCAGCGGGTCTCGATGGCTGCGGGTCAGCTCGAGAACGAACACCTTGTCGATCTTGAGTTCCTGAGCCGGAAACTGCTTAAGATAGCTCAGCGACGAATAGCCTGACCCGTAATCATCGATCGCGATCGGAATGCCGGCTTCCGCGCAGCGATGCGCATTGTTCAGCGCCCGCTCGGAATCCCCGATGACCGCGGTTTCGGTAATTTCGAAGCCGATCTTGCCGACCGCACGACCGACCGCAGTGATTGCGCTGTCGACGAAGTTCGTGTCGCAGATCAGGGCGCTCGAGATGTTGACGTGAATGTCGATGTTGAGGCCTTCGGCTTTCAGTCGCGCCTGGTCGGAGATCGATTGAGCGATCACGAATTCGGTGAGCGGGCGAATGGCGCCGATTTGCTCAGCGAGGCCGATGAAGTCGTCCGGGACGACCGCGCCACGGATCGGATGCGTCCAGCGCACCAGCGCTTCGACCGCTTCGATCTTCTGGGTGCGCAGGTTGAGCTTGGGCTGGTAGCTGACGCTGAGCTGTCCGTTGGGCAGCGCGTGCTCCAGGTCGCGGGCCAGCGCCTTGCGTTCGGCGCTTTCGATCCGGTCCTGTTCGGAGAACATCGCCAACTTGATGTGCCCCGCGCGCGCCTTTGTCACGGCGTGCTGCGCCCGGTCCACCACCAGATACCGTGGCTCGTCCAGCTCTGACCATTCGGCGAACCCGACCGTGATCGTCAGGCGGTTCGTGCTGTCGTTTTGGGAGATCTGGCCTTCCAGGCGCCTGGCCAGCTGGGACAGTTGCCGCGCTGCGTCGCTCGGGTCGGTCGCCATGAAGCTGCACTCCAGGCTGGAGCGGCTGGTCTGGAGAACGAGAGCTGCGGGGAGAAGCGCGGCGACGTCGTCGCAGATCGACTGAGTCGCCAGGAACTGGGTCGTGACGTCCAGGCTCTGGATCGGTCCTTCGAACTGGTCGATCGTGATAATCGCCAGGAACACCGCGCCTTCGGCTGTTCCGCAGGATGCGCGAAGGGCGTCCCGGGTGTCGCGACCAGAGACTTCCGGCGGGGAGTCGATCACGCGCTGGGCGTTCAGTTGTGCGCAGATGCGGTTGAAGGCGGCCGCGAATTCAGCGTTTGCCCCGGACTCATCGAGATGCAGATCACGATCACCGGCGGCGAGCTTTCGCATCGCATCCGATATTTCGCTCGGCAGCTCGGTCGGAGTCAGTCCGATTGTCCTGAGTCTGTTCATTCGCTCAACGTCCACACGACCACAGATTTACCGCGGTCGATGTAAAGTTGGAGTTAAGCGCAATAATCGATGCGGTTATGTTTCTGTTAAGTTTGCGCAAATCGTAAATGACCCGCTTTGTCATTTATGATTTAGCAATTGAATTCATGCGGATTCAACTCGATTTGGTCAGGATTTTCAATTTTCGTATCGCTACACGCGGTGGAGTGACGGAAATTGGAGCGAAATTTTATGGCGCCCAAATCGGGCGGCGGCAGTCTTCTCCCTTCTGGACCCCTCGAAAATCAGTGCGAACTCCCGAAAAGGTCCGCCTTCGCCTGCACGCGGAAGAGCACGCCGGCGAGGAAAGCCGGCGCGCTCGTCGCGCAGAGGAGGTCGCCGCCGTCCTGGGCGGGCGACGATTAACGGAACAGGGACAACAGGCCCTGCTTGGAAGAGTTGGCGATGGAGAGCGCCTGGACGCCGAGCTGCTGCTTGGTCTGCAGCGCGGTGAGGTTGGCGCTTTCCTTGGCCACATCCGCGTCCACCAGGTTGCCGACCCCTTGGGTCAGGCTGTCCTGCAGGGCGCTGATGAAGTTCAGGTGTGTGGTCAGGGCGTTCGAACCGGTGCCGAGCTTGGCCACCGAGGCGTTGACCTGAATGATCGAAGTGTTGACCAGCGACAGGAAGGTCGCCGCGGTTGTAGCGGTCGTGAACGACGCCGTCGCGGTGAAGGTGATGCCCGTCGTGCTGCCTGATCCGCTGACGCCGAGGGCGATGCCCTGCACGGTCAGCTTGCTGGAGCCCGAGGCGTTGGCCAGCGCATAGATGGATGCGCCGTTGGTCTTGATGATGTTGGTGCCGTTGAAGTCTGCGGTCGACGTGATCTTCTGGATCTGGGCAATGAGCGCCGAGACGTCGTTGTTCAGGGCCTTGCGGCTGACGGTGTCGAGGGAGGTGTCGGACCCCGCCAGAGCCTTCGACTTGATCTGGTTGAGCAGGTCCGAGATGGTTTGGCCTGCGGATACGGCGACGTCGACGGTTGATTGAGCGCGCTGAAGGGACTGCTTCACCGCATCCAGAGACGAGATGGATGCGCGGCTGTTCTGGGCGATACCCCAGATCGCGCCGTTGTCCTTGGCGGACGATACGGACAGACCCGTCGAGATTCGGTTCTGTGTCTGCTGAAGCGACGTCGAAGTCGTGTTCAGGTTCTGCAGCGCGACCAGCGCGCCAACGTTGGTATTAATGCTGTTGTTAGACATGTCGGCATCCTGTTTTTCAGATGACCAGACGCATTTTGCGGTCCGGAAGCGTTTTGCTCGGGGACCTCATCGCAAGGGGCGGGCCAGTTATTGAAAGTCAATAAATACAATAAATTACATTTTTGGTAGACAAACTTAACATTGGTTAAGGCCTGCAGAATTTACCATTGTCGGCAAATGTTGCCGTCCCGTTAGTAATGATTGCCTAGTCGTTGACGTGCGCCTGGCTGCTACGGGCGTCAGAACGTCAGCAGATCGCTTCGCCAGGCGGCGCCGGAGCTCATCGCCGCCTGTCCTGCGCGAAACAGGCTGTTGATATGGGCGGCGCTGAAGTCGATGGGGTCGTCCCGCTCTGACTTCGGCAACGATGACAACAGGAGATGACAGCCCCGCTGTTTGCAGAACTCCGCGGTCGACAGGACGGTCTGACGTACGGATGCGCGCGCCGCGGTGTCGAAGCTGCGCCCGATGATGGGAAGGGCGGACACCGGCGTGACCTGGAACAGGCTGTCGAGCCGACCGTTGATCACGACATAATAGTCCGCCCGGTCCAGCGCGCCGAAGTTCCGGTTCGCCAGGAGCAGCCGAGAGGGGATGGCGAAGAAGGCGCGCACGGTCTGTCCGTCGACGTGCATCTCCTCGAACCTTCGCTCGCCGTTCTCGACCGGAATGAGGGTCGGCGGATAGACGCCCGGCACGCTGGCTGACGCGATCAGGACCTCAGCGAACAACTCCTTGGCGGACGCGCCGCCCTGCACGGCGATCGCGCCCATGTCCCAAACGATGAACTGCTCGGTATCGAGATTGGTGGTCGCGACCAGCAGGCGACGACCTTTGCGGTGCTCGACGGCCACGGCGGCCAGCAGGTCGTCTGTCACGTAGCTGCGAACGAGGTCGTCCAGCGGCGCGCGACTGAACACGCCGGGGGTGATGAGGCTGAGCACGCCGCGTCCTCGCAAAAGGCCGCGCACCTTGTTTTCGAGGAACGAACTCTTCAGTCGTTCCTCCCAGCCCGCGCCGACGAAAGCGAACGGCGCGCCGAGGGCGCCCGTGCTGACCCCGGTGACGAGCTGGAATTTTGGCATCCGTCCGGATCGGATCCAGTTGTACAGAAGTCCGGCGCCATACGCTCCGTTCGCCCCACCGCCGGACATCGCCAGCACCCGCACCTCTCCGTGCTCATCGGGATGCAGCGCGCGCTCCACCGCCGCTCCGAGGTCGGGAGATTCCTCGGAGAACCGTACATCGCGAAACCCGATCGGCTGGGCCAGAGCCTGCTCCGAAGCGGAAAAGTCGACCCTTGGCAAGGTCGCGCATCCGCTCAGGAGGCTCGCTGCGATGACGAGGGCGAACCAGCTGGAAACACGGTGCGCCGACATTCAACCGGCCTCCGACAAATTGTCCGCCGCCGCCGGCGCTGCCGCCGCCCGCCTCGCGCGTCCGACGTTCTGTTGGTGTCGTGTGAACAGGAACGTCCAGAGGATCAGGGCGGCCGTGACTCCGTAACCCACCAGCGGGCCGACGAGCAGGTAGTCGCTGACCGAAAGCATCCTGACGAGCAGCGCGCCAAGACCTGCGTCCGCAAGCAGCCCAAGACCCCAGACCAAGGTCATGATCGACATGGTTCGGCGAAACAGGGGAATGTCCTTGCGGCTTTCGAAATTCGCGAGCGCATCGGCCCCTTGCCGCTCGACGCCTGCGCGGGCGAGCCAGTAGATCAGGGGCTTGCCGACCGCGGCGGAGCCGATGAAGGCGACGCCGATCAGGCCGGTCACCATCTTTTCCCGCAGCTGCAGAAGCTTGGCGTCGTTCGCGCCGACGTAAGCCAGAAGGGACAGGACTATGCCTGCGATCACCATGGCCGAGATCGCGTCGATCCGCCTGGACCGGATGAAGGTGATCAGGCTCCAGAGGATTGGCGGCCCAGACGACGCCATCAGCGCCCCGACCTCACCAAGCTTGGGCGCACAGGCGTTATAGACCGCCCAGGGCGCGGCGAAATTCACCACGAGCTCGACCAACAGGCTGGGTCCGGACGTGCGCATGAAGGAGGCGAGGGAAGACGCTTGGCTCATCAGGACGTCCAGACTTGGAGCGACACTCTTATCAGTCGTCAGCACATCTGGCCATTATGCGCCGCCTGTTGCGCGAAGCGCATTTTCGCGCAGCACGAATCCGAGAACGATCGCGACCGCTCTGTAGAGTGTCTCCGGAATTTCTGAGCCCACCTCTACGCGCGACAGCGCCTCGGCCAGCAGGGGGTCTTCCTCGAGCGGCACGCCATTTTCCTTGGCGAGTTCAATGATCCGCCGCCCGATCTCGCCCCGTCCCACGGCCGTCACGGTCGGGGCGTGAGGGGTGTCATACCGCAGGGCGACCGCGAGCTGAGGCTTGGACTCGGGCTTTTCCAGCTCG
>CAIUZX010000383.1 GCA_903903715.1 uncultured Caulobacterales bacterium | reverse complement strand
TGAAGCGGCATGGCAGCGCTCACGGCTATGCGCGTTACGCCGACCTGATTCGCGAATCATCGGACGGAAGGTTCAGTGTTCCCGGTGAAGACGCCCGCAAGACGGTGATGGATCTCCGGTATGACCCTCACGCCGCAGCGGTCATGGCTGGGGAACTAGCGGGTGAGCACGCGGCTTATCTTCGCGGTCGGACGGGAAGGGAGCCCACAGGCGGTGAGCTCTACGTCGCACACTTTCTCGGGCCGCAAGGATCGGCCCGGCTGATCGAGGCGCAAGGCGCGCAACCGCATTCAACAGCGGCGGACCTGTTCCCGGATGCGGCGGCCGCCAATCGCGGCGTATTCTTTAATAATGGCAGACCGCTGAGCGTCAGCGAACTTTACGCCAAACTGACCCGTGTCGACACGTCGCCGATCGCTGCGCCTCAATTGCCGTCGCAATCGAGCCAAGCCGCAGGCGGCGCCTTTCTGAGCTATGCCAGCGCCGCGCGCTCGGAGCACCTGCGGGAACAGCAGGTGCTCGTCGACTTCATTCTGCAGGGGGCGGGAAGCCGTGCGCCCACTGGGTCGATGTTTTCGACCGAACTCATCGAATTGATGGCGAAAGAGCGCGATCGTCGCTGACGCCCGGCCACTCAGATGCGTCGTCGGCTGGGTGGTAAACTCCTGTTAAGCAGGATCGGCCATTGTGCATTAACCATCTAGGTTCCATTCGGCGGAAGTCTATGACCACATCTGCCTCGCCGCAGCCCACGTTTTCGAATTCGGACATCCGTGCTCTCGTTCGGGGGCCAACGGACGATGAGCGCGCGGCGGCCGCTTATCGACTGTGCCGAAGGATCGACACTGACCTTTCGGATTCGGATCGGGCGGCGGCCAATGAGATCCTCAGGGTGATGGCTCAGGATGCTGCAGAGCTGGTGCGCCGAGCCCTCTCCGTCACATTGAGATCGTCTGATGTCCTTCCGCGGGATGTCGCGCTGAAGCTAGCCGAAGATGTTGAGTCGATCGCCACGCCGGTCCTCACGTTTTCACCGGCATTCTCTGACGAAGATCTGGCCGATATCGTACGTCGCACGGATGTGTTGCGACAAATCGCAGTCGCGAAGCGCGCTCAGTTATCGGAAACGGTCACGGACGCCCTGTCGGCGCATGGCGCGGCTGAGGCTGTCTCCATCGCCGCGGCCAACGACCAGGCAAAGTTCAGCGAGTCGGGACTGTCAAACTGTCTCAAGCGTTTTCCGGAACACATCGACGTCACGTCCGCGATCGCGTATCGCAACGCCTTGCCGCCCGCTGTAGCGGAAGCCTTGGTCGCCCTGGTTTCGGAAGATGTCCAGCGCCATTTGGCGACGACCTACAAGCTGACAAAGCCACAGGCTGCCGTGGTGGCTGGTGAAACGCGGGAGCGGGCGACAGTCGACATCATCGACCTGATCGCCAATACGGAGGATATCCCGGAATTTGTCAGGCATCTGAAGAGCCGGGATCGGCTGACCCCGTCGTTGCTGGTTCGCGCGGCGACATGCGGTCAGATCAAGTTTCTTGAACATGCGCTGGCGGCGCTGGCGGCTGTGCCTCACCATCGCGCCTGGCTGTTAATCCATGACGCTGGAGGCTCGGGCTTCAAGGCGATTTACGAACGTTCAGGATTGCCAAAGCGACTGTTCACGGCTTTTCGGCTGGCTCTGGACACCTTTCATGGGCTGGCCCTGGATGGTCGAGCCTACGATCCCAAAATATTTCAGGCCAAGATGCTGGAGCGCGCTCTGACGCAGGCCACCGTCGCGCCGTCTGAGGACATCGACTATCTGATCAAGCGTCTTGACGCTCTCGATGACGGGAGTCGTATGCGGCGTCGGCCCATGGCTCGCGCCATTTGAAGCCGACGGCGCCTATCCTTGGATCCCGGGCATCGGTCCTGCGCCAATTTTTGCGATCCAACTTGATCTGAAAATGCTCTAGGCTCTTGGCATGAGCCAGCCTGCCCCCCCTGTGACACCTCGTCTGTCCGCGACCATCCTGCTCTTGCGCGATACGCCTCAGTTTGAAGTTCTGATGGTCAAACGTCACCATCAGATCGATTTCGCATCCGGAGCCCTGGTGTTCCCCGGCGGCAAGACCGAGGCGGCGGACTCCGATGCGGCGTGGTCGGAACACTGCGCGGACTGGCCGAACTACGATCCGGACGAGCGCGCGTTGCGAATCGCCGCGATTCGCGAAGCGTTTGAGGAAGCAGGGATTCTGCTGGTCACCGGATCCGGTGGTCTGTGGTCGAGCGAAGCCGACGCGATGGCCGCGCGGGTTTCCGTTGAAAAAGGGGAGCGTCCCTTTCTAGATCTCGTGAAATCGCTGAATGTGAAATTGGATCTGTCCGCGCTTACTCGGTTCGCGCGTTGGATCACGCCCGTGATGATGCCCAAGCGCTTCGATACCCACTTCTTCGTCGCGGTGGCGCCCTCCGATCAACTTGCGATCTGCGATGGCCGCGAGACTGTTGATGCGGAGTGGGTGACGCCCCGTGAGGCGCTGACCTTGGCCGAGTCCGGGGAGCGGACCATCATCTTTCCGACCCGAATGAACCTCAAGCTTTTAGGCGAAAGCGACGGCGCACGCGCTGCTGTGGATGCTGCGCGGCTACGGCGCGAGGTGACAGTGACCCCGTGGGTGGAGCAGCGGGCCTCTGGGTCCGTTCTGGTGATCCCACCAGACGCCGGTTACGGCGCCGTTGAGGAAGATCTGGCTTCCGTCGGCGCATAATCCGCGACGCTGGCTTCCAGGGCGGAGGCCAGTCGAGTTCCGATCGGATGCTGCGGGTCGCGGATTTCATCGCGGACGATCGCGCGGATGGCGTCGATGTGCGCGTCGACCAGCGTCAGCGGGAGAGATGGACGCTGGTCGCGTTCGCTCATCAGCGCGCAGAGCGAGGCGGCGACGCGCGTGATCAGTGGGAATTCGTAAGTCGCGCCAAGGCCC
>CAIUZX010000382.1 GCA_903903715.1 uncultured Caulobacterales bacterium | reverse complement strand
CGTGAAGACCGCGCGCATCAACCTCGCCTACACCCGCATCATCGCCCCCTTCGCCGGGACGGTGCTGGCGGTCACCGCGCGCCAGGGCCAGACCGTCAACGCCGCTCAGAGCGCGCCGACGATTGTCACCCTTGGCCAGCTCGACCGCATGACCATCGACGCCGAGATCGCAGAGGCCGACGTGATCAATGTCCGGCCGGGCATGGGCGTCTACTTTACGATCCTCGGCGATCCAGACCACCGGTTCACAGGAAGGCTTCGGGCCATTGCACCGGCGCCGACGGCTTACGTCTCCGCTGCGGGGGCCATCGCAGCTGCGGCGTCGGCCACCGCGGCGGCTGTCTACTACAATGGCGTGTTCGACGTGGACAATCCGGGGCGGCGCCTGCGGACCACCATGACCGCCAATGTCAGCATTATTCTGAAAGAGGCCCGAAAGGTCCTGACCATCTCCTCCGCTGCGCTGGGGTCGACGGGGCGCAATGGGGAAAGCCGCGTGCGCGTAGTGGACGCCAAGGGGCGTGTGACCAACCGCTTAGTCCGCATTGGCCTGAACGACGGCGCTCGGGCTGAAGTCCTGTCCGGCCTCGCTTCCGGTGAAAAGGTCGTGGTGAGCGAGAGCGCGGTGTCGTCATCGACGAAACCAGCCGAAGCGACGCCGGCCGCCCGACCGCGGGGCATGCCGCGCACGGTCGGCGGCCTGTGACGACCTCCGCGACAATCAATCCCCGTCAGCCGCCGCGCCTGGTGCTGACCGGGCTCTGCCGCGACTTTCCAGCCGGTGATGAGACCGTGCGCGTCCTCAACAACATCGACCTCGTCATCGAGCCTGGCGAGATGGTGGCGATCATCGGCGCCTCGGGCTCGGGCAAGTCGACGCTGATGAACATTCTCGGCTGCCTCGATCGGCCGTCCAGCGGGGGCTATACCATCGGCGGGCGAGCGACCTCGGGCCTTGCCCCGGACGAGCTGGCCGAGCTGCGCCGCGAGCATTTCGGCTTCATCTTCCAGCGCTATCACCTGCTGCCGGACCTCTCCGCTCAGGGCAATGTGGAGGTTCCGGCAATCTATGCGGGTCAGAGCCCGGTCCAGCGCCGGACCCGGTCCGCCAAGCTTCTTGGCAGCCTCGGGATGAGCGAGCGGCTGTCCTACCGCCCTGGCCAGCTTTCCGGCGGACAGCAGCAACGGGTCTCCATCGCGAGGGCCCTCATGAACGGCGGCGAGATCGTCCTTGCGGACGAGCCGACCGGCGCCCTCGATAGCGCGTCCGGCGAAGAGGTGATGCGGATCCTCAAGGGTCTGCACGCGCAAGGTCATACTGTGCTTGTGGTCACACACGACTCCGACGTCGCCGATCACTGTGACCGTGTTTTCGAGATCAAGGATGGTCGGATTGTCGACGACCGGGCCGGGAAGGGGATGGGGGAGGTGTCACCGCAGTCTGCGGAAGCGCCCGCAACAGGAACCCGCACCGGTGCTGCTGCGGCGGTCGACCGGCTGGTCGAGGCGTTCAGCATGGCCGTGGTGTCCATGCTCGCTCACAAGCTGCGCACCTTCCTGACCATGCTGGGGATTATCATCGGCATCGCGTCTGTCGTCTGCGTGGTGGCTCTGGGCGAGGGCTCGCGCCAGAAGGTGATCAAGAGCATCAGCGCGATCGGCACGAACACGCTGAATATCCGCACGGGCAGTGGCTTTGGCGATCAGCGGTCAGCCGCCGTGCGCACGCTCAACGTGTCGGACGCTACTGTGATTGCAAGGCAGCCCTACGTGGATAGCGTCACTCCGGTAGTGCAGACGAGCGTCACCGTCCGCTACCGAC
The DNA here is from genome assembly GCA_903903715.1 of uncultured Caulobacterales bacterium. Lineage (GTDB taxonomy): Bacteria > Pseudomonadota > Alphaproteobacteria > Caulobacterales > Caulobacteraceae > CAIMFV01. The sequence continues at coordinate 28,559 of CAIUZX010000382.1, read as the reverse complement.
AGATCGCGGTCACCGCGCAGGTGAGCGGGGTCGGCGCACAGTACTTCCGCGTCAATGGCCTCGGCATCGCGACGGGCCGCGCCTTCGATCAGGCGGCGGTGGATCGCATCGACCAGAGTGTGGTGCTCGACGAGAACAGCGTGAACACCCTGTTCGCCGGCGACAAGACCGCAGCGCTCGGCAAGGTGATCCTGCTGGGATCGGTCCCAGCGCGGGTGATCGGCGCGACCGAGAAGGCCAGCGGGGCCTTTGGGGGGCCGGGTGATACGCTCAGCATCTACATGCCCTACACGGCTGTGAATTCGAGGATGCTGGGCTCGACGATCCTTCGCAGCATCACCGTGCGCACGACCGAGCAGACTGATAACGCCGTGGCTGAAAAGGCGATCACGGCGCTCCTGACCCTTCGGCACCGCTCCAAGGACTTCTACGTCATCAATTTCGACACGATCCGCCAGACGATCAACGCCACCACCCAGACCCTTGTCCTGCTGATCTCGGTGATCGCCGCCATTTCTCTGATTGTCGGCGGGATTGGCGTGATGAACATCACCGTGGTCTCTGTCACCGAGCGCACCGGTGAGATTGGCGTGCGCATGGCGGTCGGCGCCCGCCAGAACGACATCATGGAGCAGTTCCTGATTGAGGCCGTGCTGGTTTGCCTGATCGGCGGCGTGATCGGCATCCTCACAGCCCTGGCGTTCGGCGGTCTGTTCTCGCTGGTGAGCTCGGACTTCAAGCTGATCTATTCGCTCAGCTCGATCGTCTGGGCGTTCACCTGCTCGACCCTGATCGGCGTGGTGTTCGGCTTTCTGCCGGCCCGGGCGGCAGCCCGGCTGGACCCCGTCGCCGCGCTGGCGAGAGAATGAGCATGGCCCACGCTTCCCCTCGCGACTGGATTGCACTCGCTCTCGGCCTCACGGTCGGCGGTTGCGCGGGTCACTTTCAGCAACCGGTTCTGGACACCCCCGCCCGCTATGCGCACGCCCCCTCCGGGGAGACGCAAGGCGTCGTCTCTGCAGATTGGTGGCGAGCCCTTGGCGACCCTGGGCTGGACGCCGCCGTGGCGCTGGCGCTGGCCGGTAACCGCGATTTCGCCCAGGCAGGGCTCAGGATCCGAGCGGCGGGCCTCACAGCGAAGCTGGTCGGACGCGATCAATGGCCGACGCTGTCCGGCGATCTCTCCGGCCAGAGGATCAGTTCGGCCTCGACCTATTCGGCGAACCTTGCGGTCACATTTGATCCCGATGTCTCCCGGCGTCTGGCGGCGACCACAGCGGCGGCGGACGCGACCGCCCGGGCCGTCGCCGAGGACGCAGGCGCAGCTCGCATCGCACTGATCATGGCGACCTGCGACCTCTACTGGGACATCGGTTTCACCCATCAGCAATTGACGACGGGGCGGGCGACGCTGGCGGACCAGCGGCGGATCCTCAACCTGGTCGGCGTGCAACGGACCTTTGGTCTCGTCTCTTCGGTCGAGGTGGCGGAGGCGGAAGCTGCTATTGCGCAGCAGGAGACCGCCTTGTCGGCCCTCGAACAGCATCTGGTGGAGGACCGGGCGGCCATGGCGATCCTGATCGGCGCGCCTCCAAGTTCGGCGATCGAAGAGCCTCAGTCGCTGGCCGACGTCGTGCCGTCTCCGCCGCCAGCGGGCCTGCCCGCGGAACTCGTCTCCCGAAGGCCCGACCTGCGTGCTGCCGAGCTGCGCCTGCGCGCGACCTTCCAAACGGGAGAGGCCGTGCGCGCCTCGCTCTATCCAGACATCGTCCTGACCGGCGCGGGCGGCGCTGTCAGCCCAGCGCTCGCGCACCTATTCGACCACCCGGTGGGATCGCTTCTGGTCGCCGTGTCCCTGCCGTTCCTGGACCCGCCCCGTCACAGGTTAAACAACGGAATTGCGCGCGCGAATGAGCAGATCGCCGAACTCGGCTTTCGCACAGCCGTGGCGCAGGCCCTCGCGGACGTGGACAACGCCCTGTCCCGCCGGACGCAGCTGCTCGAACAGCGCAAGTCCCTTGTGGTCGGCGTCGCAGCTTCTGCGCGGGCCGAAGCGCTCTACGCCGTTCGTTATCGGTCCGGCGCGGTCGCGCTGCGCGTGTGGCTTGAAGCGCAACAGAATCGCCGCACAGCCCAGCTCGCCCTCGACTCCAATCTTCTCGCCTTGCTGCAGGCGCTGGCTGCCTTGAATGCAGCACTTGGAAGCAGCGCTGGCTAGCTTCGTCGTGCGGGCGGGGACGGGTTCGGAGCGGGGCTTAGGACCCAATGTTGATGTCGACTTGCGTGGCATGTTTGACGCCAGGCCGATGTGGCCGACGTCTACAACAAGGATGGATTGACGAGTTTATATATTGATTTCAATTGCATATGTGTCCGACGTTTCATTCTCCACGGCGCGTCATTTCCGAATAACACCGCGAACATTCGCTGCGTCTGGGGTCCGGCCGCGATCTACGACGTCGAGAGCATTGAAGTTCTGAAGGGACCTCAGGGCACCCTGTTCGGTCGGAACACCGAAGGCGGCGCGGTCAGCATCACGACCAAGAAGCCCAGCGGCAAGTTCAAGCTGAGTGCGACGGTCGGCGCCGGCAACTACGGGGCGGGTAAGGGGGAAGTTCACCTCGATCCGCTGAGCTGGCATGACATCAGCGTCAAGGTCGACGGCCTGATCACCCGCCGTGACGGAACGGTCACGAACTCCGGCGGTAACGACTTCAACGCCTATGATCGCCACGGCGTTCACGCCCAGGCCATGTGGCGTCCGAATGATCGTCTGACCGCGGACTATTCATTCGACATCTCCCGCGACGCGACCACGTCGATGTACGTCCAGTTGCTTGACTTCGTCACGTTGGCCGCCAAGTACCCGAGAGCGTCGCTCGCCCGGCCAAACCGTGCGGACGCCTCTGACTACGGCGTTCAGGAACAGTTCAGCGTCGGCAACACGCACGGCCATCGGCTGACGGTTGACTACACGGTGTCCCCGTCGATCACTCTGAAGTCGATCTCGGCTTACCGCGGTCTAGTTCAGACGCAGTACGACAACGGCGGCGTGGACACCTCGGCGAGCTTCTTTGCCGGCCCTCCCTACTCGACGACCAGCGCGAACGTCGGCCGCTACAGCCTGGCGAACTTCAATCAGAACCAGTACAGCCGGGATCCAGGTTGCGATCCATGCAAACGGCGACCGCGAGATCGACCGGGCGATCGACGCGATTACGGCCGCGCAGTCGACGCAAGGGAGCGCCGACCCGCGGCATCGAATCGAACATGCGAGCGTCATGACTGACAAGATTCTCACCCGCGTGAAGGCTGCCGGAATATGTCTCGCGCCACATTCCTACATCCGCGAAAACGGTCAAAAGCTCGAGGACTTCGGGGCCGCGCGGTTCGACTGGCTGGAGCCGAACCGACACGCGCTCGACGCTGGCGTCTGTATCGGCGGCAACTCGGATTATCCGATCAGTTCCGCCAATGTGATGGAGCGGATCGAGAGCCTTGTGACGCGACGCGCCGTCATCAACGGGAAGGTCTACGGGGCCTCGCAGCGGCTGTCGCCTGACGAAGCCTTGCGCACGTTCACGATGGGCGGCGCTTATTTGCAGTTTGAAGAGCGCGAGCGCGGCTCGATCACTCCGGGCAAGCGCGCGGACTTCGTCCTGCTTTCATCCGATCCGGGCGCGGTCGCCCCCGACCGCATCCATGAGATCACCGTTCTGAAGACCTATGTCCGCGGGCGTTGTGTTTACGACGCGGCGACGGCGCCGCAGCGCTGACACCTTATCCACAGATCCAGTCCAGGAGCCGACTGAAATGATGAGACGCGCAGGCCCTCTGTTCGCTGTTCTTGCGACCCTATCCTTCAGCTTCAGGATCGACCCGTTTTCAATTCGCGCGGATCCGGAAATGATGCTTCAGTCCGGGCAATTTATTGGGACAGGTTTACGACATGCGTAGACGTAGATTTGGTCTGACCAATTCCTTGGACTGATCGGTCGCTTCTACGACGTGTGCCGGACGTCCACGCCCTTCCGGAACGCGACCTTGTTGGCGATATGGCCTGCGGCGCTCTTGGGTTCTGGATAGAACCAGGCAGCGTCCTTGTTGATCTTTCCGCCAACGATGAGTGAGTAATAGCTGGCGGTTCCCTTCCAGGAGCAGACGGTGTGAGTATCGCTCTTTTCGAAGTATTCCTGCCGGAGCGCGCTGAAAGGGAAGTAGTGATTGCCTTCCACGATCTCTGTAGACTCTGCTTCCGCGACCACTGTTTCGTTCCAAACCGCCTGGATCATGTGGGGAAACTCCTTGAGACAGGCTATCGACGTTCATTGGAAACGCTCCAACGGCCAATTAGCACAAAGCGGCCACAATACATTCAGAATTTAGGATCGGCCGCCCCGGAGGCGCAAAGCGGTCTGAATTGTTTCCAGATTTTGGGTCGAGCCGAATTTCGCGGCGCCTGAGCGCCTCAGCACGCCGCTTGCGATGTTCAAGGTCTGGCGCAAGGTAATTTCCTGCCTATTTGGTGGACATGGTCATCCTGCTCGACATCCTGATCGGACTTTCTCTCCTGACCGTGGTGGTCACGTTCTTCCTTGGAATGGTCGCCTTCGCCCGGAATGGCGCGGAGGCGGCGGCTTCCTCAAATCGCCTGATGGCCTGGCGGGTCAAGACGCAGGTTATCGCCGTCGGCGTGCTGCTCCTGTGCGCCTGGGCGCGTAGTCAACATCCCGTGTAGCGCAGGCCGGCCATGTCCAAAGGCGCATCTTCCACACTCGGGCCGGTTCAGGTCTATTTCGACGGCGGCTGTCCGGTCTGCTCTCGGGAGATGGCCTTCTATCGCGAACAGCCCGGAGCGGACGGTTTTGACTGGATCGACGCAACGCGCGCTTCGGACGCTGTGCTCGGCGAGGATCTGCCCAGGTCGGCGGCTTTGGCGAGGATGCACGTCCGGCTTGCGAATGGTCGGTTGGTGAGCGGAGCGGCGGCTTTCGCCGTATTGTGGCGAGGCGTGCCGAGATTGAGCTGGCTCGGACGACTGTTGCAGATTCCGCCGGTCGCTGCGTGCGCCGAGCTCGCTTATCGGCTGTTTCTGAAGATCAGATCGCTCTGGCGTCGCGCCGGATGATCACCGGCGTCTACTGGTTCCGCAACGATCTGCGGCTGACCGACAATCTATCTCTTCTCAACGCCTGCGCCGAGGTTGACCGGCTGGCGCTCGTTCATGTGCGCGACGACGACAGGCGGATAACCCGCTGGGGCTTCCCACGCCTGGGTTCACTCCGGCAGACCTTTCGCGACATGGCGGTGGATGGGTTGGCGCTGGCCCTTGACGAAAGAGGGGCCAAGCTGGTGCGCCCCGCGGGGGCCCCAGTGGCCGCCCTGACAGATCTGGCCCGACAGATCGGGGCGACACGGATTTACTGCGAGGATATTCCGGCGCCGGAGGAGCGCTCCGAGATCGCGGCGCTGGTGACCGCCGGGCTAGATGTGCGGGCGACCTGGCAGTCCAGCCTGCTCGATCCGGAGGATCTTCCGTTTGAGATCTGCGCCCTGCCAGAAGTGTTCACGCGCTTTCGAGAAGCCGTGGAGCGCGCCGCAATCAGGCCCAGGCCTCCGCTTTTGGCGCCTTCCGTCTTCCCGCATTCCCCTCCGATGGACGGGGCGATTTATCCGATGGGCGCCCCAGCGACACCGGCAGGACCAGCGACCAACGCCTCCTTTCCCTTTGATCACCCTGTCTTTCAAGGGACCGAAGCGGCCGCGATCGCGCATGTCGCGCGCTATTTCCAGTCCAAGGACCCTGTCACCTACAAGACGACCCGCAACGGCCTGACCGGAACCGCTTATTCGACCAAGCTTTCTCCCTGGCTTGCGACCGGCGCGCTGTCGCCGCGCACTGTCTTTGCGGCGTTGCAGGCGCATGAGGAAAGGTTCGGGGCGAGCGAAGGGTCCTACTGGATCTGGTTCGAGCTGCTCTGGCGGGACTTCTTCCGGTTCTGGAGCGAAAAGCACGGCGCGAAGCTGTTCCGGCCTGAAGGCCTGAGCCGGCTGGGCCCTCCGTCGCACGATCAGGAGGCGTTTGACGCTTGGCGTCGCGGATCGACCGGCCATCCCTTCGTCGACGCGGGGCTCAGGGAGCTCGCTGCTACCGGCTATCTGTCCAACCGCCTTCGTCAGGTGACGGCAAGCTACCTTGTCCACGACCTTGCGTGCGATTGGCGGGCAGGCGCGGCCTGGTTCGAGTCCCGGCTCATTGATTTCGATGTCTGTAGCAATCAGGGCAACTGGCTTTACATTTCTGGGCGAGGGGCCGATCCCCGCCAGGGACGTCGCTTCAATCCAGACAAGCAGGCCGCCGACCATGATGCGGACGGTTCCTACCGCGCCCTCTGGACCTCATCCGCAGTGGCGTCGTCGTGATCCAGGTGGTCTGGTTCAAGCGCGACCTGCGGACGAGCGACCATGCGCCCCTCGCAATTGCCGCCGCGGCCGGTCCGGTGCTGCCGCTCTACGTGGTCGAGCCGGATTACTGGAAGCTCCCGGACGTGTCCCGGCGCCAGTGGATCGCCCATCGCGCCGCGCTGGAGGAACTCTCCGAACGTCTGAGCGCCCTCGGCGCGCCTCTCATCGTTCGCACCGGAGATGTGGTTGACGTCCTGGCGAGGATCCACAGGGCGGTCGGCATCCGGCGCCTTCTAGCGCACGAGGAGACCGGCAATCTGTGGACCTTCAGACGGGACAATGCGGTGCGCGCCTTCTGTCGTCGTGGGGAGATAGAGTGTGTGGAAGTCACCCAGTCCGGCGTGCTCCGTGGCGCGGGGGCGAGCGCCCGGGACCGGTGGGCCGCGCAGTTCGCCCGCTTCGCCTCACGTCCGCTCATCCTCGAGCCAGCGCATTTGCAGCCTGTCCCCGGGGCGAAACCGGCGCCTCTGCCGACTGCCGATGAACTTGGTCTTGCTGAGGATGGCTGCGACGCTCCTCAGCCAGGGACACGACATTCGGGAATAGGGCTCATCGACAGTTTCCTCGACGGTCGGGGCGCCGACTATCGCCGCGGCATGTCGAGCCCCCTGTCCGGGGCGGATTGCTGCTCACGGATTTCGGTTCCGCTGGCGACGGGCGCGGTGTCCGTTCGGGAGGCCCTGCAGCGCGTGGCGATGGCGAAGTCGCGCTTGGCCGGTCTCCACCCGCAGGAACGCCCGACACCGCTTACGGCAATCGATAGCCTGATCGCCCGTCTGCACTGGCGTGGCCACTTCATGCAAAAACTCGAGAGCGAGCCGGACCTGGAGCGGCGCGCCTTCCATCCTGTCCATGAATCCGGGCGCGCTATTACGGCGCCTGATGATCCTTGGCTTCTGGCCTGGGCGCAGGGGCGAACGGGCGTTCCGTTTGTTGACGCCTGCATGCGCAGTCTGATCGCCACCGGGTGGCTCAACTTTCGAATGCGGGCAATGGTCCAGTCCTTCGCCAGCTATCATCTCAATCTCGATTGGCGGCGAAGCGGCGAACGTCTGGCGAGGTTGTTCACCGACTACGAGCCAGGCATTCATTGGCCGCAGGTTCAGATGCAGTCGGGCCAGACCGGCATCAACACTCCCCGCATCTACAATCCGGTGAAGCAGGGGCTGGACCAGGACCCGGACGGACGGTTCACTCGTCGCTGGGTTCCGGAGCTCGCGGACCTGCCGCTGGCGGTGCTGCAGACGCCATGGCTCAGTGATCGCCCGTTGGCCATGGAGTATCCCGTCCCCATCGTGGATCCAGCCGATGCGGCCCGGCAGGCGCGGGCGCGGTTAACGGCTCTGCGAAACGAAACCGGTTATCGGGATGCAGCTCTGGAGGTGTTCCGAAAACATGGAAGCCGTCGGCGCCGGATCGACGATGATCGGATACGCCGACTTCCCCCCGCCGATCGCCGGTCGACGGAAGTCAACGGACAGCTCAGTCTCCTGTTCGACCCTGCCGTCGAGGGTGACTGAACGCGCCGCTCTGCAGACGCGGGATCAAACCTGCGGAGCTATTGTAACAAATGCGCAACTCTCTTAGTCAGCCAAGGATGCTCAACGGTCGCTCAGCAAATTTGCCTCACGAGACCTCCGCTGACAGCAGCCTTCTGGAGGCGGCGACGACGCTTGTGGCGCAAGAAGGTTTCGCGGGATTGACGCTTCGGCCGCTGGCAGGGGCGCTGGGCGTTTCCGTGTCCTCTCTGTCCAATCGCTACGGCTCACGGGAAGGGATTGTCAATCAGGTCCTTCGTGAGGCTGCTGCGGAGGATCGCCACGATCTGGCGGCTTGGGCGCACCTGGGGGATCAGATCCAAACGGGTGCAGGCAGGACGTTGGCCGACCTCGCCGAAACCTTGGTCGACCACCTGGCCACCACCCGACGCGATCGTTCCGTGTTGTTTCTTGAATGCGTCCAGGCGAGCGGATGGGATGCTCACGTCCAAGACGCCCTTGCAGATTGGCGGCGCGTGCGGGCCGACGTCTGGAACGGCTTTGCGCGCCGCGCCGGGGTTCCCGAGGATGTGATCGAGAGCGGACTGGTGGAAGGCTACTTTGTGGATGAGTTGGCCTATTCGATTTCCCTGACCCGGCTGCCCGCCTATCGGGCGACGCGTCGACTCTGCCTCAGACGACTGTTCACCAACCCACTGCCGGAAGCAGGTCGGGGCGACACGGCTTCGTCCGAGGCTGTACTCGGGGAAGCCCTTTATGATCTGCTCGGCGAAGACGCCGCCGCTCCCAGCGTCGTGCATGGCGTCGCACTTCCGCAGGATTGGCGCCTCACCGCAGCCAGGTGCTGCGCCGTTTTGATGACGCGTCAGGGGGTGGCGGGCGTCACCCATCGGAGCGTTGCGGCGCTTGCGGATCTGAAGCCCACCACCATCGCCTACCGCTATCCGACCCAGGAAGACCTCGTCATCGCCGGCCTTGAATACATCATCACGAACCTGCTCACCTCAGTGGGGTCCGTCGAGGCTCGCAAATCAGGCGAGCTTGTCGCGCCGGATCCCATGGAGGGTCTGGACGTCGGTCGTGCGACCTTCGCCGTTGCGATCGCCGCCATTCGAATAACCGGGCTCGTCCCGTGCGCGGCGGACATGCGGCGCAGGCGCGGGATCAACCTCCTGCGTCTTCTGCAGAGCCGGTCATCGGACTACGCCCAAATGGACCGTCTTGCGGCCCAGACCTTGGCTGTTGGCATGATCGGCGCCGCTATGTTCACGCCGATTTCGGAGGCGTCCCGCAACTCTTTAGAGCGCCTTGTGGAGCCGGCCAGGCGCTGGATGGTCTCAGTCGCTGCACGGACTGGATGAACGCGATCTCCACATGTGGCTTTCGTACAACCGTTCATTTGTTATAAATTACGCTCGGATCATAAGGAATAACCTTCGTACAATCGTCACGGACTGGTCATGTGGCCGGGATAGATCCTTGCCCGATTGTTCAAAATCGGGGGTTTTCAAATGTCTTCACCACGTCTCTGGAGCCTGATGGCGCTAGCGCTCGCCGGATCCGTCTGCGCGGCGCCCCTCGCCAATGCCGCCGCCGCGCCTGCCGCCGATGACGCGACCACGCTTGCGCCTGTGATCGTCACCGCGGAGCGCCGGGAGGAAAACCTCCAGGTGGTTCCCGCGGCTGTTACGGTCGTGAGCGGCAAGACTGTGGAGGACAGCAATTTCCGGCAGGTCACGGACCTGCAGTATGTGATCCCGGGCGTTCAATACGACCCCACCAACGGCTCCGCTTTCCAGATCCGCGGTGTCGGCACGACCTCCTTCGATTTCTCGACGGAGAAGTCGGTCAGCGTGGTCGTTGACGACGTGGTCATGGACGGACAGCGCGACAGCGGCCTGACCGGCCTGACGGACATCAAGAACGTCGAAGCCCTGATGGGGCCGCAGGGCACGCTGTTCGGCAAGAACTCCACCTCGGGCGTGATCCAGATCACGACCAACAATCCGGTGCTCAGCACCTGGCAGGCGAAGGGCGGCCTCAGCTACGGCGAGCGCAATGACTATAATGTCGATGCGACCATCAACGCGCCGATCGGCGGCAACGCCGCGATCCGGGTGACCGCGTTCACCGACGGCCAGGACGGCTATGGCAAGTATACGACCCTCGGCAAGACCCTGGGCGCCCAGCAGGAATACGGCTATCGCGCCAAGCTGCTCTGGCAACCGATCAGCAAGCTGCAGATCATCCTGTCGAACGACTATGCCCGCCATTGGGACAATTCCATCCGCACCGCGGTGAGCGGCGCTCCGGCGTTCCTGACGGCGCTGCAGAACGCCAACGGCGTCTTTCCGAACCCGAGGAACGCCGACAACGCCGATAGCCGTCCCGGCTCGATCCGTTGGGTGGAGTACGGCGACTCCCTGCGCCTGAAGTACCAGATCGGCGGCGACACGATCACCTCGATCACGGCCTACCGCGCGACCCGTTATGTGAATGATACCCAGGCTGATCTCGTCCCGATCAGCCAGTACGCCTACATCCCGTTCAACAACGGCGATCTGCATACGTCTAAGTTCAGCCAGGAGTTCCGCTGGGCGTCGCCGACGGGCCAATTCTTCGAGTATCTGGGTGGCGTGTTCTACAACAAGCTGATCGCCGACCAGACCCAGCTTCAGTGGGCCACCGCCCAGGTTCTGGGGCAGGCCCCCACGGGAATTCTGAAGACTCCTCAGCTGCTGGTGTCCACCACCTCTCCGGGCGGCAATCCGGGCAATACGGCGCTGTTCATGGCGCGAAACCAGACTGCGGCCGTGTTTGGTCAGATCAAGTTCAACCTGACGGAAAAATTCAACATCGCCTTCGGAGGTCGTTACACATACGACCACAACACCCAGTCGCTGAGCTTCCCGTTTGTCTCATCGGTGGGCTACACCGGCGTCGTGAACCCCTTCGTGGGCGCGACGGTCACGCCTTACCAGCCGGAAGGCGCCGTGACGGGACACAATTTCTCCTACCGGATCGCGCCGCAGTACAAGGTTGCGGATAACCTGATGGTTTATGCGACCTACTCCACAGGCTACAAGCCGGGCGGCGTCGCCTTCGTCTCCAGCAAATATGATCCGTTCAAGGAAGAAACGGTCTATGCTTGGGAACTGGGTGAAAAGTCGGAGTGGTTCGAACATCGACTTCGCTTCAATCTGGATGCGTTCGTCGAACACTTTTCAGGTTATCAGGCCACAACGCTGGTCACTGTTCCGGGCATCCCACTGCCGCAGGGCGTGATCGGAAACGCCGGCGGCTTGACCTCCAAGGGGGCCGAAGCGACCTTCGATTATCTCGCGACGGACGCCCTGTCCTTCAGCGGATCCGTGACCTACGCCGACACCGAATTTACCAACTACCGATATTGTTCGACGGCGGCGTGCACGACCATAGTCAACTACACCAAGACCACGCCTCCGAATGCGCCACGTTGGTCGGGCTTCATCAGCGCGACTTACAAGCGCGAACTGTTCTCGTTCCTCAAAATGGACGCCAATTTGCAGTACGCCTACCGCAGCAAGATCTGGGCAGGTCCTGCGGTCGGCGAGCCGGCTTACGCGCTGGTCGCCGGGTATGGCCTGTTCAATGGACGCGTCAGCTTCTCGCCGAAGAACAGCGCGCTCCAGTTCGGTGTCTATGGCCGCAATCTTCTGAACCAGTACTTTGCGACGGGCACGCAGAACTACGGGATCAGCTACCTGCACTATTCCAGCCCGGACGCCTACCGCACGGTCGGCGTGTTCGCGAAGTACGCCTACTAAGCCTCTTCTCCCGATCCTGAACGAACCCTCGGACGTTCGGGATCGGGAAGCCTTACGCCAAAAGCAAATGGGCGCCTCGGATCCCCTGGCGCTCACGTGCGACGCCCGCCCGGTCGGGGTAGATTGCGCCGGGCGGGTCCGTCATCTCCGGCGCTCTTCGCCGCCTCCTTACGGAGAACCAAGCTCATGATGAAGCTGTTGCTGGGCCTGTCCGCAGGTGTCGCCTTCGCCACCTCTTCCCCAGCCCTGGATGCGCCGGATCTGTCGCCCGATCTGAAGATCAACCAGATTCAGGTGCTTGGCACCCACAACAGCTATCACGCCGCCGTTGATCCTCACATTCTGAAGATGATGGACGGACGCCTGCCTTCGATGGGGAAGATCGTCTCAAGCCTGCCAGCAGCGGCGCGGCGTCAGTTCCTGATCGACCATCCCAATGACGTGACTTTCAGTCAGGCGCTGGATTACGCCCATCCGACGCTTGCCCGGCAGCTCGACCTCGGAGTTCGGGGCCTCGAGATCGACGTAAACCCCGATCCCGAGGGCGGCGTCTACAGCGACCCGGTCGCGTATCGCATTCTCCGCGCGCAGGGGGTGACCGATCTGCTGCCCTTCGATCCGACGTCGGTCGCGGCGCCGGGCCTCAAGGTTCTGCACATGCCCGATGTGGATTTCCGCAGTACCTGCCCGACCTTCCGGAATTGCATTTCGGAGATCCGGACCTGGTCTGACGGACATCCTGGGCACGTCCCGATATTTGTGATGATCGAAGCCAAAGTGAAGTCGTTCCCCATCCTGCCAGGATCGCAGCCCGCGCCCGCCTTCACCCGGGAAACCTTTGACGAGATCGACAGGACCATACTCGAGGGCATTCCGCGGGACCGGATCATCACGCCCGACGACGTTCGCGGCGACTTTCCGACCCTGGAGGCGGCGGTGCTCGCCGGCGCCTGGCCGACGCTCGCGAGCGCCCGCGGCAAGGTCGTGTTCCTGCTGATGACGGCCACCGGTCACGACGGCGCAGCGGCCTACCTGATCGACCATCCAGGCCTCAAGGGTCGCGTCGCGTTCATGGACTCCCAGCCCGGCCAGTCGCACGCCGCATTCATCCTCGACGACAACGCGGTGGCGCGCGGGGAAGAGATCCGTGATGAGGTGAAGAAGGGCTATCTGGTCCGGACCCGATCCGACATCGAGACATATGAGGCCCGGATCAACGATCTGAGCCGCGCGAAGGCCGCCTTCGCCAGCGGCGGACAGATCGTCTCCACCGATTATGAAGCGCCGGGCGCCGCCCCCGGCGGGGCCTATGTCGTGACCCTGCCCGGCGGGGGCGCTGCACGATGCAACCCGGTCTCGGCGACAACGTGCAGTCGCTAGACGTTGCGCTATGTTTTCTGCTTTGCCGTCGTGATCCGTGTCTAGTGGTTCGAGTCTGACATTTGCAAACCCGCGCTGCAGAGTAGGGATGCAAATGTCAGACTCGAACCACGAGCTGAGAAGGCGAACGCGGTGCGCATCCGCCTAACCCTCGACGCTCGGCCCGAACAGGGGGAGATGCTGCACGCCCTGTTGTTTGATCATCAGGCGGATACTTTGAGCCTCGCCAAGGCCGCCTGAATATGGCGAACCCGAAATTTACCATCTTGTGCCAAAACCTGCAGCGCTGTTGCTGTGGGATGGAAGATGAGTCGCCTCTTCGCCTTAGTTCTCGCTTGCGCCACCCTGGCGGCCAGCACGGCATTCGCCGACGATGGCTGGTTTTCGAAACACAATCTCCAGGGCGTCGTCGATCTTCGCATGGTGGCAGGCGACGGCCTGCGGAGCTGGGTCAATGGCGGCTTCGGAAAGACCCGGTTTGGCGGCGCTGGATCGGGAGTCGCGGCGCGAACGACGGTCGGCGCGCTCGACCTGGTGTGGAAGCCGGAACTGACCGATGATCTCAGCCTGGTGATCGACGGAATAGCCCAGCCTCACGCACATCGAGGCTTTGATTTTGCAGAAGCGTACGCGCTTTACCGCCCCCTCCCGACGTCTGATCTACACGTTCAGGCCCGCGCGGGTCTGCTCTATGTGCCGATCTCCATGGAGCACAACAACGCGCCCGGCGAGCCTTGGACCGTCAACAATACGATCACGCCTTCGGCGATCAATTCTTGGGTCGGTGAAGAGCTGAAGGTCATGGGAGGGGAAATGCGCATCGCGCACCCCATCGGCGACGTCCAGTTCGCCACCACGATCGGAGTGTTCGGGTACAACGACACGGCTGGGACCTTGCTTTCGGTCCGGGGCTGGGGCTTCGACGACGTAGTTGCGACGGCGGGTTCGCGGTTTGCCTTGCCGTCCCTAAACCGGTTCGCAGCTAGGGTTCAGGCGCCGGACACGGTCCCTGTCGTGGGACTGACCGGGCGAGCGGGATGGTACGGGCGTTGGGACCTTGCCTTCCCGAACAGATTTGCGCTGAACGCCGAGTGGTATGACAACAACGGCGACCGCCGATCAGCGCACAAGCGCCAATGGTCCTGGGACACGACATTTCTGAATGTGGGCGCCGCCGCTCCGTTGCCGGCAGGCGCGTCCTTGACGGCTCAGGTCATGTCCGGACGCACGGCGATGGGATATCCGCGCGGCGCCACCTGGTGGTTCGACGTCTATTTTCAGTCGGCCTATGTGGCGGTCTCGCGCAAGCTTGGAGCTGACACCGTGACAGCGCGCGTTGACAGCTTCCGGACCCGCAACCGTCCGCTACCCGTTGGTGAGGACTACAGCGAAAACGGCGCGGCGGAACTGTTTTGCTGGAAACATCCCGTCAATGATAGCTCAACGCTGCTGATCGAGGGGCTCTCAACACAATGGCGACGTCCGTCATTGGCGGCCTTCCTGATTGATCCGCACCAGAGCCAGAACCTACTACACGTTGCCTGGCGCGTGGCGATCTAGCCAAAGCGTCCCGATGCATTTGCGCGATGAGGTCTGTTTTGACCTCGCGACGCCCGGCGATGACGCCCGGCCTCCGCAAAGGTCACTTCACCTGACGACGATCATGCGTTTGAGGGGCGCCAGTTTGGCGAGCAGCTTGTTTTGCGCCCAGACGGGAACATGTTCCTCCGACATCGCCGTCTGAAGATCCTCGATTTGAGCGTTCAACTGGAAAACCTGCACGCCCATGTCCTTGTGCAGGTCCTTCATCTCGCGCCCCGTGTAATGGCACGGCCCGCCAAGAATATAGCACAGCATCTCCGACAGGGTTCGTTCGAGGCGCTCGTTGTCCGCCGCCTTGAAGGTGTCAACGAGACGTGGATCATGATTGTGGAACCAGTTGAGGCGGTGAACGATCCGGTCGACGCCGTCGCGCCCGTGGAACGCCTGAAAAACGGCGTCGGTCGTCATGGGTAAGACGCCAGCGTTTGCGTCCGATTGGACGTAAGGTTCAACCGCCTTCTCGTCCGCTTGCGCGGTGGACGCCAAGATCATAATGGATGCGGCGAGCGTCAGCCCCAGTCTCATGGTTTCCACCCCCTCAGAACCCAGCCTGCATGGAAATGTATGGACCCGATTGCCGCCGAAACGTCGCCACACTGCCGAGGTCCACATAGGCGAGGGTGAGCGAAACGGCCTTGTTCAAGGCAAGGGCGGCGAAGAGGTCGCCAGCCTGGGTTTCCTTGGCGAAGGCCAGATTGTCCGGCTTCGTCCTGATCTCGGCCCCGACCAGCAGTTTCGGCGTCAGAAGATACCCGACAGAGCCTTCCGCTTGCAGCGAATATGTGTCGCGCGGTCCGCTCCCGAACCCCAGAAGGCCGAATTGGTTGGCTCGGGTCAGGCGCAGCGTTGCATCGATCAACAGGCTTCGATCCAGATAGAGCTTGGTAGCGGAAACATAGAGATCGACCCCATCAGCCCGCCTTGAGCCGAGCGCATGAAGAAGCGCGGCGTGACTCGCATGTTTATACTCGACGCCCACGGCGACCTGAGGCGTCCAGCGATCTTGATCGAACACGGCGTCGCCGGCCAGCCGGACTTTGGCTCCGTAGATGTCCTGGTGGAAGGTGTAACCGCTGCCCAGGCCCAGTCGCCCCCCGGTCTTGCCCGTATCGAAGTCCTGGCGCGCAAAGCTGATTTCCACTCTGTCCCAGGCGCCGATGGCGGCGCTGTAAGCGGTCAATCCGTAATTGTGCGTTTGGAGGGATGTGGCGCTCACCTGTCCGCCCACGCCATCCTTGGTCTCGTTGCCTGCGATCAGGGCCCAGGGAACCAAGCCGCCGCCCCCTGCGCCTTCGATGGTCGATACGCCGCGAGTGAGGTCCAGCTTACCGCCCCACACGTATTCGGAGCCTGCCCAGGCAGGCGATGTTAAGGAAATGACCAGTTCAAATGTGACGATGGCCAGCGCAATGTAAATTGGCTTCGACATGTCGGGCCGCCTGAATCAATCTTCGTTAAATATTGAGATGGGACACGGTTAATATGGCGTGTTCGACGGATCGATGGCGACCGTTCACGTCAAATTCACCGTTCCAGCGCTATCTATTCTTCTATGAAGCAGCTGTTTTCAGTGGTTTTCGCGGGCGCTTGTCTGGTTGCGACTTGCGCAAAGGCGGCGGACCTCTCCGTGGATCTGCGGACGACGGACGGACGCCCCGTACGGGATGGCGTCGTCACCATTTATCCGCAGACCGGGACCTGGCCGACGTCGACACCACGGCTCACAGGCCCGTTTCTGATGCGGCAGGAAGGTATCCAGTTTCATCCGTTCGTCCTGCTGGCGCCCGTCGGCGCGACGGTGGTTTTCCCGAACCTCGATAAGGTGCGGCACCATGTGTATTCGTTTTCTGCAGCGAAGCGCTTTGAACTCAAGCTGTTTGGCCACGAAGACACCCGCACGGTGGTGTTCGACAAGGCTGGCGTCGTCGCCTTGGGCTGCAACATCCACGACCGGATGCTGGCCTATATTGATGTGGTCGATACGCCTTACGCGGCCAAGTCGGACGAGAAGGGCCGTGTGGAGCTGAAGAGCCTTCCGGACGCCGCCGTCATCGTGAAGGTCTGGCACCCGTTTCTCAAGGCTGTCTTGCAGACCATTTCGCGCCCTGTGTCGCTGAAGGGCGCGGCCCATGAAGTCTTTGCGCTGGACTTGAAAGATCCACCCGCCAACATGTCCGGAATGGGCGGCTGAACATGTTCACGAAGCTGCAAACGAAGGTCACAACCCTTTACGCGGCCTTGTTCGCCGCTTCGATGTTGGTCATGGCGCTGAGTGTGGCGCCGATCATTGTCGAAAACGCCATCCGCGCGACCAAGGCGGATCTGACCTCGTCACGGACGGTGTTCGACCGCATCTTCGCCATGAAGACCCGCGAACTACAGGGCAACGCCGAGCTGCTGGCCCGGGACTTCGGCTTCGCTTCAGCGGTTGCGACAGGCGACGGCGCAACGATCGAGTCTGCGCTTGAAAACCTTCGGGAACGTCGCGGCATCGCGCTCGCCCTTCTGGTGACGGCCGACAATCGGATCCTCGGCGCGGGCGCGAAGGATCTGTCGGCCGACAACCGCGCGTCGCTGCTCCGCGCATTGAGCGAGAACGACCACGCCTCGGGCGTGCTGCAGATCGGCGGCGTGCCGCACCAGACGATCGCGACACCCGTTTCCGCGCCTCAGCCGATCGGTTGGCTCGTGTTCGCCAATCGGCTTGATCGTGCCCAGATGAAGACCTTCGAGCACCTTTCCGCCATTCCGCTTGAAGCGCGGCTTCTGAAACAGGAGGCGAACGGGCGCTGGACGGATGTCGCCGAGCCGAAGTCCAGAGACGCGGCTGCCGTGGACGCATTTGTTCGCACAGCGCCGGCCCAGGTCTTCGAAACGCCGCGCCGCCTGAATGCGCCGAGCGGCGATTCCCTGGCGCTGGTGTCCCACGTGACCACGCTGTCGGACGGGGCGCCGACATTGTTGCTTCTCCGATATCCCTTGGAGAAGGCGCTGGGGCCCTATGGCCCCATGATTCTCGCCCTCGGCGCCCTGGTTCTGGTCTGTCTTCTGGTGCTCGTCGCGGGCAGCTGGGCCTTGGCAAGAAGCATCACTCGCCCCGTCGCATTGCTCGACTCAGCCGTCAGCGCCCTGGGCGACGGCGACCGGGCCGAGGTCAAAATCACGTCGAACGACGAAATCGGTCGGCTCGCGACCAATTTCAACGCCATGTCGGCTGCGATTGTCGATCGTGAGCAGCGCATCACCGAAATGGCGCTGCGCGACGTTGAGAGCGGACTTCCGAACAGCACCGCCCTGCAGCATGAGATCGCCCGCCTGAGAGCCGAAGGCGGCATGGTTGTGATCGCGCTGGGTATCGACCGACTGGATGTCGTGCGAAACGCCGTCGGCTACGAAATGCTGTCGCAGTTGGTGAAGGAATTGGCGGCGCATATCGCGAGACAAAGCCCGGATGCGTTGTGCGCGCGGGTGTCCACAGGACGTCTCGCGCTCGCCGCGCCCGTCGGGGACGCAGAGGCGGCCTGGCGACTGGCGGAGGATCTGATCGCCGCCCTGGCCGGGCCCTTCAAGCTTGGCGGTACGACGGTGGATCTGGGCTTCACCGTCGGCTTGCGGTTTATCGACAGCCTTGAGCATTCGATCGGCGATAACCGCGTGCTCGAACACGCCAATATCGCCGTTGATCAGGCCATCGCCGCCCGGCAGCGGCTCGCCGCATTCGACGAGCAGGCCTACGGAGACCCGGCGAGCAATCTGTCGCTGATGAGCGAGCTCGCCGCGGCGCGCGAAAACGGAGAACTCAATCTCTTCTATCAGCCGAAACTCGACCTCCGCTCGGGACGTATTTCGGGCTTCGAGGCGCTTTGCCGCTGGCGGCACCCCGTTCGGGGGTCAATCTCTCCCGATCTGTTTGTCGTCATGGCGGAAGAAACCGGGCACATCGACGCCCTCACGCACTGGGTGCTGAAGCGCGCCCTTCAGGACCAGCAAGATCTCCGGGCTGCAGGCTTCGACCAGCCGATCGCGGTCAATTTTTCCGGTCAGGTCCTCGGAGACCGCGCCTTCGCCGAGCGTGTCTTGTCGGAGATCCGGGCGGCGGGTGGAAATATTACGCTGGAAATCACCGAAACCGCCGTCATCGCCAATCCTGAAGAAGCCCTGTCGGTTGTGGAGTTGTTCGAGCAGTCCGGCGTGGCGGTGTCGATCGACGACTACGGCTCCGGCCTGTCCTCCCTTTCCTATCTCAAGCGGATTCACGCCCAGGAACTCAAGATCGACAAGGCCTTTGTTCTGTTGATCGACCAGAACCCAAAGGATCGCCTGCTGGTGAAGTCGACCGTCGACCTCGCCCACGGACTGGGCATGAAGGTTGTGGCCGAAGGGGTCGAGACCGCGGAGGCGATTGCTCTGCTGACCGGTATGGGCTGCGACTATGCTCAGGGCTATCATGTCGCCCGACCGATGCCCTTGGTCGACCTGAAAGCGTTCCTGGTCGACTTCGAGGCCCCGGCAGCATCGACGGCCAAATCCGCATGAGAAGCGATGGTTCTCGATCGCTGCAATTCAACCTGAAGCGATTTTGTCGATGCCTATCCGCCCAGGAACATAACGAAACTGTCACTGGCGCGGCGATAGGCAAAGGTCATACTCAAGGAAAATCCGGGGCGATGCATGTCTGAAGCTGAAATTGTCTCGTCGGGTGCGTCTCTTGCGCCCATTCCCGTCGACAACGCCAAGATCACGGCCATCGCGTCGACGCTCAATATCAGTGACACCGCGCAGATCACCGAGTTCGGAGAGCGCGCCCAGCGTCAGGTGGCAGGTTTTGCGGACCGGATCCTGGGCCAGACCCGAAATCGCGAGATGGGCGACACCGGGGTATTGCTGAGCGATATCATCGCCAAGGCCAAGGGTCTCGACCCGGCGGACCTGCAGAAGGCCGATGTCTTCACCCGCCTGTTCGGCGGTCTTCGCCGCCGCATTCACCGGTTCACCTCGCGGTTCGAGACCGTGGCCGCACAGATCGATCAGATCACCGTGGAGCTGGAGAAGCGGGTCGACCTCCTGCGCCGCGACGTCACCATGCTTGATGGACTTCACGATCAGACCCGAGACTCGATCGCGGAACTGGACGCCTACATCGCGGCGGGCAAGGCCTTCGGCGAGACCTATCGGAAAGGCCCGCTGGCGGAGCTCGAAACGCGGGCCAAAGCCACCGGATCTTCCGGCGACAGCCAGGATCTCATGGCCGCCCAGGCCTACCAGGACGGACTGCAGGCGCTTGATCGTCTCGAGAAGCGCGTCCTTTATCTGCAGCAGGCGCGTCAGATCGCCATTCAGCAACTGCCGCAGATCCGCATTGTGCAGAACGGCGACACGACGCTGATCGAAAGTCTATCGGCCTCGATCAACCTGACGGTCCCGGCCTGGAAGCAGAAGATGGTGCTGCTCCTCGGGCTGACCCGCCAGCAGGAAGCCCTCGCCATGCAGAAGACGGTGACCGACACCACCAATGAGATGCTTCGTCAGGCTTCGGAGATGATGAAGACCCAGGCCATCGACATTGAAACCCAGTCGCAGCGCGGCATTGTCGACATCGAGACCCTTCAGAAGACCAATCAGGACCTGATCGACACGATCACCGGCGTCCTGCAGGTCCAGAAGGACGGTCGCCAGAAGCGGGAACTCGTGGAAATCGAGATGAACCGTCAGACTGACGCGCTGAAGAAGGCGCTGATCCAAGGCCCCGCCCAGTGAAACGCCTCGCCATCGTTCTGGCCGCAGCCGCGATCGGTCTGCTCGCGGGTTGCGGTCCGTCGAGGACGCCGTTTCACATCATCGCGGGGTCGGAGCAAAAGTCTCTTGAACCGCTGATCCTCGACTTCTGCAAGCAGCAGCACACCGAATGTCGCATCGACTATAAGGGCTCCCTCGATATCGGGCTCATGCTGGACGCGGAGGCGGCGCCCGAGGTCGACGCCATTTGGCCCGCGTCGAGCCTGTGGGTCGAGATGTACGACAGCCGACGCCGCGTGAAGGCGCTCAAGTCGATCTATACCACTCCGGTCATCCTCGGGGTGCGCATGGACAAGGCCAAGGACCTCGGTTGGGTCGGCCGAAGCGTGCGGATGACGGACGTCCTCTCGGCCGTGAAGGCGCACAAGCTATCGTTCCTGATGACGTCCGCCACCCAGTCCAATTCCGGCGCGGCGGCCTATCTGTCGATGCTGGCGTCCACCCTGGGCGACGGCTCGCGTCTCGACCCTTCCGCTTTACAGGACGCGGCGGCGCAAGCCATGGTCAAGACGCTGCTTCAGGGCGTGGCCCGTTCGTCCGGGTCGTCCGGCTGGCTCAAGGATCTTTATCTCGACACGGCAAAGGCCGGTCAGCCCTATGAGGCCATGTGGAATTACGAGGCGGTGATCAAGGAAGCGAACGACGTGCTGCGCAGCCGCGGCGGCTCGCTCTTGTACGCCATCTATCCCGCCGAAGGATCTACCTACGCCGACGCGCCGCTCGGCTATGTCGAGCATGGCCAGGGCCAGGCGAACAGAAGCTTCTTCGATAAACTGCAGGCCTTCCTGCTCAGCGCCAAGGCGCAACAGCAGATCGCCTCGAGCGGTCGAAGGACTGCGCCGGGCATGGCCTCGCCGCCGAAGTCTGAGGCGGACTGGAACTTCGACCCGTCGAGGACCGTTCCGTCCATCGGTCTGCCCGAACCCGCCATCATCTCCAAGTCGCTCACCCTCTATCAGGAGGTGCTGAGGCGTCCGTCTCTCACAGCCCTGTGCCTCGACTTTTCCGGTTCGATGCAGGGAAAAGGGGAAGCGCAGCTCAAGGCGGCGATGCGGACGCTTCTGAACCCGTCTGAGGCCTCGCGGTCGCTGATCCAGTGGTCGCGTGCGGACCACATCATCGTGATTCCCTTCGACGCGACCGTGCGGACGGTTCTGGAAGGGGATGGAGACGCGACGTCGCAGGCGCGCCTGATGGCTTCGGTCGAAACGGAGACGGCAGGGGGCGGAACGGACATGTACGCCTGCGCCTCTGCGGCGTTCAAGGCCATGCAACCCTATCTGAACAAGGGGTATCTGCCCGCCCTGGTCCTGATGACGGACGGCCGGTCCGAGCGGGAGAACGATTTCGCGCAGGTGTGGCGCACGGAGGGACACCAGATCCCCGTGTTCGGCGTGACCTTCGGCGACGCCGACAAGACGCAACTCAATCAGGCGGCGGACCTGACCCGCGCACGCGTGTTCGATGGCGGCAAGAATTTGACGGAAGCCTTCCGGTCTGCACGAGGCTACAACTAACCCGATGTTCAAGGGCTCGGCCACGTTACTGGCGTCACTGGCTGCGGCGGTTGCTTTTCCCCTGCTCGCCCTCGCTACGCCTTTGCCCTGGTGGTGGGCGGCGGCCACGTCTGTCGCGGTGTTCGTCGGCGTCTGGCTCGCCTCCAAGCCATCGTCCGGAGGCGGACTGTCTGACGACGCCGTTCTCGAAGCCCAAGGCGAAACTAGCCGTCGCCTGGTCGCCGACGCCGTCGACGCCATCGCCCGGCTGCGCAAGGCGGCGGGCGCGATCCGGGACCCGGACATGCGCGACCAGGTCACCGCCCTCATGCAGACCGGGGAGCGTGTGGTGAAGGATGTGCGCGAGAACCCCGACCGCGCGATGTCCGTCCGACGTCTCCTCACCTTCTACCTGCCCAACGCCGCCAGCGTCGCCGAAGGCTGGCGCACGCTGGAAAGCCGAACCTCGGCCTCCGCAACCGAGCGCATGACGCAGGCGCGGGACGTGATGAAGAGCCTCACCTCCGCTTGTGCTCAGTATGCGGACGATGTGGCCGAGCCGGAACTTCAGTCCCTGGACCTCGACCTGAAGATCCTCAAGGACGCCTTGAAGGCCGATCAGAAGTCCCTCACGTGACGGAGCGCGCGCAATGGCCTTGAGCAGACGATCCCTTGTCGGACTTGGCGTCCTGGGCGCAAGCGCTGCGGCCACGGGCGGCGCGATCGTCTTCAGGGAAAGCCCCATCGTCCGGGGCCTGATCGGGCGGTCCGTCGCCTTGAAGGGTTATGTGGGCGGCGAGAAAATGGCCTTCGTCGAAAACCCGCGTACGATTGCGGCGCTGAAATCGTCTGCGCTGGTTATGACATCCGAGCGGGCCGGTTCGGTCGAGCAGGTTCGCGATCCCAAGCTTCTCGCCACCAAGCCTCAGTTCCTCTGGCCGAGTTCCGCGCCCCTCGTCGAGCTCGCCCGGCGGAGCGCCAAGGTGCTCAAGGATGAGGTCATCTTCAACTCCCCGATCGTGATCTACTCCTGGAAGCCCATTGCAGAGGGACTCATCCGGGCGGGCATCGCCACCCGAGAAGGGGCGCACTATTACGTCGACGCCCGTGCTCTGATCGATGCGGTCCTGCAGCGCAAGTCCTGGAAGGACCTCGGACAGCCGGACCTTTACGGTCGCGTCCGCCTGACCGCCACCGATCCGAACAAGTCAAACTCCGGCTTCATGTTCGCGGGGCTCGCCGCCAACCTGCTCTCCGGTGATGTGGCGACGATGGACTCTCTGCCGGGCGTCCTGCCCAAGCTGACCGATCTGTTCCAGGGCATGGGCTTCAAGTCGAGTTCGTCCGGCAAGGTGTTCGACGACTACGTCGCAGGAGGGCCGGGCGCCCAGCCGATGGTGGTTGGCTACGAAAATCAGCTCGTGGAATGGATCCTGGCCGACAAGGACCGATGGAAGCGCATTGAAGGGGCAGGCGGACCGGCCAAGCCGGTGGCGCTCTACATGAAGCCGACCGTCTTTTCCGCCCATCCGCTGATCGCCCTCGGTCCGGAGGCGATCCCGCTGATCGAAGCGTTGATGAGCAAGCCGCTCCAGGAAATCGGATGGCGCGACCATGGTTTCCGTGGACCTTTGGGATCCGTCGGCGCGCAAACCGACCCCATGATCGCCGGACGGATGCCCGACCAGATCACGTCGGTGACTCCCATGCCGGATATCGAGACGATGCTGACACTGCTGAAATCGCTCTCCTGAACGCCAAGGCTGGCGTTTTCCGGTCGCGCGCGTTAGCAGACCCGCATGATCCGCCTCGACAATATCTCCAAGCAGAACGGCCACCAGATCCTGTTCATCGAAGCGTCGATGGGCGTGCAGAAGGGCGAGAAGGTCGGGCTGGTCGGCCCGAACGGCGCTGGCAAGACCACCCTTTTCCGCATGATGACGGGGCAGGAGCCGCCTGACGACGGTCTGGTCGTGATCGATCCCGGCATGACCATCGGCTACTTCAGCCAGGACGTCGGCGAGATGTCGGGACAGAGCGCGGTCGCCGCCGTCATGGACGGAGTCGGTCCGGTCAGCGCTCTCGCCACGGAGATGGCCAAGCTCGAGGCGGATATGGTCGACCCCGATCTCGCGGATCAACTCGACGCCATCATCGAGCGCTATGGCGAAGTGCAGGGGCGCTTTGAGGAACTGGACGGCTATGCGCTGGAAGCGCGGGCTCGTGAAGTGTTGGCGGGCCTCAGTTTCAGCCAGGAGCGCATGGACGGCGACGTCGGCCTCTTGTCCGGAGGCTGGAAGATGCGCGTCGCGCTGGCGCGCATTCTGCTGATGCGGCCGGACGCCATGCTGCTGGACGAACCCAGCAACCACCTCGATCTTGAAAGCCTGATCTGGCTGGAGGCGTTCCTCAAGGCCTATGACGGCGCCCTCTTGATCACCTCACACGACCGCGCCTTCATGAACCGGATCATCGGCAAGGTGGTGGAGATCGACGGCGGGTCATTGATCACTTATGCGGGCGACCTCGACTTCTACGACCAGCAACGCGCCCTCAGCGAACAGCAGCGACAGGCGCAGTACGAGCGCCAGCAGGCTATGCTGGCCAAGGAAATCAAGTTCATCGAGCGGTTCAAGGCCAGGGCCTCGCACGCCGCCCAGGTGCAGAGCCGCGTGAAGAAGCTCGACAAGATCGAGCGGGTCGAAGCGCCCCGCCGCCGCCAGACCGTTCAGTTCGAGTTCCGCAGTCCCCCGCGGTCCGGCGATGACGTCATCAGCCTGCGCAATGTGCACAAGGGCTATGGCGACCGGTCGATCTACTCCGGCCTCGACTTCCTCGTGCGTCGCAAGGAACGCTGGTGCGTTCTCGGCGCCAACGGGGCCGGCAAGTCAACGCTGCTGAAGCTCGTCGCCGGCGACACGACGCCGGATCAAGGCGTGGTTACGGTTGGGGCCAGCGTCAGGATGGGCTATTTCGCACAGCATTCGATGGACCTGCTGGACGGCGAAGAAACGATCTTCGAGTCCCTCGACAGCTCCTTCCCGCAGGCGGGGCAGGGCGCGCTTCGGACGCTCGCCGGCTGCTTCGGCTTTTCCGGCGACGATGTGGAAAAACCCTGCCGCGTTTTGTCCGGTGGTGAGAAGGCGCGCCTGGTCATGGCCAAGATGCTGTTCGATCCGCCGAATCTTCTCGTGCTGGACGAGCCGACCAACCATCTTGACATGGTGACCAAGGAAATGCTGGTCGACGCCTTGGCGGATTTCGAGGGCACCATGCTCTTCGTCTCGCACGACCGACATTTCCTGTCCGCCCTGTCGAACCGCGTACTGGAACTGACGCCCGAGGGCGTGCATCAGTTTGGCGGCGGCTACACCGAATATGTCAGCCGCACGGGCCAGGAAGCGCCGGGCCTGCACCCGGGCGGATAGGAACGTCAGCCCACCTGTACGGCGAGCCGGACGGCCTGGTTGATCGCCCGCTTTGCGTCGAGCTCGGTGGCTTCAAAGGCGCCGCCGATCAGTTCGGCCTGCATCCCCTCGGACACCAGCTGGTCATAGAGATCGCGCTTGGGCAGTTGGCCCGCGCAGATGATCACGGTGTCGACCTCGAACAGGCGCGGCTCGCCGTTCACCCTGGCATGCAGGCCTTCGTCGTCGATCCTGAGATATTCAACCCCATTGATCATCCGCACGCCCCGCCGCTGAAGCGTCAGCTTATGCGTCCAGCCGGTCGTTTTGCCGAGGCCCCGACCAACGGGATCGGTCTTGCGCTGCATGAGCGTGACCTCACGACCTGACGTTGCGACCTCCGGAGTCACACCGGTCACGCCGCCGCGGGGATGGTTGGTGAAGTCGATGCCCCACTCCTTCGCGAAGACGTCGACGTCCATCGCGGCTGACGTCCCCACATGGGTGATGAGTTCGGCGACGTCGAAGCCGATACCGCCGGCGCCCATGATGGCAACGCGCTGTCCGACGTCTTTACGGCCCATGATAACGTCGATGTAACTGACGGCCTTGGGGTGATCGACGCCTTCGAGGTCCGGCTTGCGGGGTTCGATGCCCGTGGCCACCACGATCCGGTCGTAGACGCCTCGCTTCAACAGCGAGGCGTCTACGCGGGTGTCGAGATGCAGGTCTATGCTGTGCAACTCGATCATTCGGCGGAAATACCGGAGGGTCTCGGTGAACTCCTCCTTGCCGGGGATGCGCTTTGCGAGATTGAACTGGCCGCCGATTTCGCCGGCGGCGTCGTAGAGGGCGACCTTGTGCCCGCGCTTCGCCGCCTCGACAGCGTAGGCGAGGCCTGCGGGGCCGGCGCCGACGACGGCTACTCGCTGCGGCTGGGGCGTAACCGCCTCGTCGAGCAGCGTCTCGTTGCAGGCGCGGGGGTTGACGAGGCAGCTTGAGACTTGGCCGGAGAAGGTGTGGTCGAGACAGGCCTGGTTGCAGGCGATGCAGGTGTTGATCTCGTCTTCGCGGCCCTCCAGGGCCTTTTGCACCAGATAAGGGTCCGCCAGCATCGGCCGGGCCATGCTGATCAGGTCGCCGTCGCCGCGCGCCAGCACCGCTTCGGCCACGTCCGGCATGTTGATGCGGTTGGAGGTGATCACAGGCACGGATACTTCCTTGCGGAGCCGTCCTGTCACGCTGGTGAACGCTGCGCGGGGGACCATCGTGGCGATCGTCGGTACTTGCGCCTCGTGCCAGCAGAAGTGCGTGCTGATGATGGTCGCGCCGGCCGCTTCCACGCCTTTGGCGAGGTCGACGACCTCCTCCCAGGCCAGCCCGTCCTGCAGCATGTCCATTGCGGCGATCCGGAAGATGACGATGAAGTCGTCCCCGACGGCCGCGCGAACCCTGCGCACCACCTCCAGCGGGAACCGCTTGCGGTTCTCCCAGCTTCCGCCCCATTGGTCATCGCGCTGGTTGGTGCGTTCGACGAGGA
This sequence comes from uncultured Caulobacterales bacterium, assembly GCA_903903715.1. Lineage (GTDB taxonomy): Bacteria > Pseudomonadota > Alphaproteobacteria > Caulobacterales > Caulobacteraceae > CAIMFV01. The sequence continues at coordinate 1,568 of CAIUZX010000382.1, read as the reverse complement.
AAGTCGAGAGCAGGTAGCCTGCGGATCCGATGATCTCGACACCGTCATAGCCGGCGAGTTTCGCCATCGCGGCGCAGTTGGCGAAGTCGCTCAGCTGTTTCTCGATACCGTCTTCATCGAGCGCATTGGGCGTGAAGGGCGACACCCGCGACTTGACCGTCGACGGGCCGACACAGAGCGGCGTCCGCGCCATGGGGCCGGAGTGCAGGATCTGCATGACGAACTTCACGCCCGGGTCGGCGGCGTGGACCGCTTCGGTGACGATGCGGTGCTCAGCGGCCTCCTCGGGCGTGGACAGCTTCGCGCCGCCGCCCATGGCCTCGAAGTTCGGGGGTATGCCGCCGGTGATGATCATCCCGACGCCGCCCCGGGCCCGTTCGGCGTAATAGGCGGCCAAGCGCTCAAAGCCGTTTTCGGTCTCTTCAAGCCCGGTATGCATGGAGCCCATCAGAACCCGGTTCTTCAACGTGGTGAAGCCGAGGTCGAGGGGCGTGAAAAGCTTGGGGTACCGGGTCGATTGGGTCATGACGTGTCCGATGACGTGAGACGGGCGGGATGCTTGGCCAAGGATATCTGGGCGTCGCAGTCTTCCCAGATCATGCCGACCCTTCTGGCGTCCGTCCAATGCTTCCCGTCGGTCTCCGCCGCCTACAGACCGAGCGCACTCAGTCCGGGATGATCGTTCGGACGTCGACCCAGCGGCCAGTGGAATTTGCGGTCGGCCTCGGCGATGGGATGCTCGTTGATGCTGGCGATCCGCCGCTCCATCAGGCCGTCCGCATCGAACTGCCAGTTCTCGTTGCCATGGGCGCGGAACCAGTGGCCGCTGTCGTCGCGATACTCGTAGGCGAAGCGCACGGCGATGCGGTTTCCGGCGTGCGTCCACACCTCCTTGATCAGCCGATAATCGAGCTCCCGCGACCATTTGCGGGTCAGGAAGGCCTCGATGGCGGCGCGGCCCTCCAGGAATTCCGCCCGGTTTCGCCAGCGGCTGTCCGGCGTGTAAGCCAGCGCCACCTTGGCCGGATCCCGACTGTTCCAGGCGTCCTCGGCAAGGCGCGCCTTCTCCGCGGCCGATGTGTCGTTGAAGGGGGGCAGGGGCGGTCGGCTCATGAGCGGTCTCCGAGGGCATTGAGGGTCTGTCTCAGGGCGGCGTTCTCCGCCTCGAGAGTGTCTATCCGCGCCTGCCGCTCATCCAGCGCGCAGGCGACATCCGCCGCGTCCAGCTTCTGCGGTATATGCTGCGGACAGTTCACGTCCCAGGCGGCGACCTGGAACAGGATCACCTGCTCGGCCCGGGCGCGATAGCCTTCAGGCATCAGGCGCGCCGTGAGCGCCTCATCGCCTTCAACGACACGCGCGCTGCCCCAGAGTTTGATCCTTCGGCGATGGGCGTAGTCCATGAGGAACAGGAAGGCCTTGTCGTTTTCTGACAGGTTGCCGGTCGAGACGTACTGCCGGTTGCCGGCGAAGTCGACAAAGCCCAGCGTCGTTTCGTCCAACACTCGGATGAATCCCTTCGGGCCGCCCCGGTGCTGGGCGTACGGCTGTCCGTCGGCGCTGGCGGT